>NZ_JBQILM010000005.1:0-75234 GCF_056797215.1 Evtepia sp. | reverse complement strand
ATGCGGCGAAAGACCGCCCGCAATCTCGCCTACTATGCCTGTCGTACCTTTACCGACAAAAAGACTTGCAGTAAACATTCTATCCGGCAGGATAAGTTAGAAGAAGCGGTTTTAGCTGCCCTGCAAGTACAGATCGCTCTTGTGGACAAACTATCAGAAGAAGTTGAACGGATAAACAACGCGCCTGTTATCAATCGGGAAAACAAGCGTTTGACCCTGGCGTTGAAACAGGCAGAAAAACAGCTCAAGCAATACAATGATGCTTCCGACAGCTTGTACCTTGACTGGAAAAGCGGCGACATTACCAAAGAGGAATACCGCCGCTTAAAAGGCAAAATTGCTGAGCAGATCACCCAGCTTGAACAGAACATTTCTTATTTGAAAGAGGAAATGCAAGTGATGGCTGACGGTATCGACACCGACGACCCCTATCTTACTGCTTTTCTAAAGCACAGGAACATTCAAACCCTCAATCGCGGTATCGTGGTTGAATTGGTTGATACGGTTTGGGTGCATGAGAACGGGGAGATAACGGTGGACTTCAATTTTGCCGACGAGTATCAGCGTATACTTGATTACATCGAGAACAATCACAACATACTTACGGTGATAGAGCGAAAGCCCGCGATGTAGCAGGCTTAATGACCCATCACCAAGCAAAAGTTACTGTTGTGCATAAATAAGCGGCCCTGTTGGGCCGGTTGCGCCCGCAGCTACAGGGGTTCCGGCGGGGCCTGCGGGACCGCCTGCGGGGCCGGCAGGGCCCTGGGGTCCGGTGGGCCCCCGCATGGGAGAGGCGTCCAGAGCGCCCTGCATCTTCCCTTTCAGGAAAATCTGGTTCTGAACAGCAGTCTCCAGCAGACCGCGAACGCTCTCATTGGCGTTCAGCACGTCTTCCACGGTTGCTGCGGGGCCGCTGAGGCCGGGCAGGGTTCCGAGGATATATTGCATCTTCTCGCCCTCAGCATTGAGGATATGGCTCAGGCCAAGCTCCTCCATGGCGATGGAGGAAAGAATCTGATTAACCGCATCTTCCCGCTGGATGGGCGGGTCAACGTTGGGGAAACTGGGTAGAGACATAATTGAGAAGCTCCTTTCACATTGTGGGTTGCGCTGCGAAAGCGCATAGGCAAGCCGGCGGGAGAGGAAGGCTCTCCAGCGCCGTGCCCGAGACACTCTATGCGCCTGCGCGCTAACAGGTTCCGGCTGGAATCTAATTGCCGCTTCCGTCATAGGTTGGAACGGCGGCAACCGATATCATGCCGTAACACTCCGGCCCCGGCGGTCGCTTGAACGTGCTGATGAAACCTCCATTGTTTCGCCGAGAAGCGGCGCCAAACGCGGGCGGTAGAGAGGAGAACTGAGCATGGAAATGACCATTGGTACGGATACAGTCGTGATGCTGGCGGAGCTCCTGTCCGCCCTGGGCGTGATAGGCGGCATGGTCCTTTGGCTCTTCAAGTTTGTTCAGCGGAGCAGAAGACAGGTGGAGGAACTGAAGTCCATCCGCAAGGAGCAGACCCTGATCTGCTACGGGCTGCTGGCCTGTTTGAAGGGCTTAAAGGAGCAGGGCTGCAACGGCCCGGTTACGGAAGCCATGAACCGGATCGAAGAGCATCTCAATCAGGCTGCGCACGACGAAGAGGGCTGAAGGCAAATCCTGTTCACAGGCTTTCCCGCGCCTGCCGGAGAAGCGGAGGCGCTTAAAACATAAGCGAATCTTACGATATGGGGAACGGTACATTATGAATCAGATTGACTGGAAACGAAAGCTGAGCTTCCGCAAGCTTTGGGTGGCGATAGCGGGCATCGTCACGGGTCTGGCCATGGTGTTCGGACTGGATGAGAGCATCATCAGTTCCGTAGCAGGCGCTGTGGTATCGATGATTTGTCGGGAGCGACAACGAATTTGACGATGCAGCCCAAGAAGCTATGCAGGAAGAGATTGAGTCGATAGCGCTGGCGGTGCGGGAACATTGGGAATTGGACCTCTCTCCAATATCTAATCTGCAGCTTACTCTGGAGGAAAACGGTATTGTCATTACAGGTTTTGATACTGTGGACAGAAAAATCGATGCATTTAGTCAGCGGACACTTATTGATGACGGTAATGTATTCTTTATTGCGGTGGCGCAAGGAGAAAAACCAAAGGGCAGAATTTTCTTTGATATGGCACATGAACTTGGGCACATTCTCCTTCACCTTTGGAGCGAGAGCCTTGACCTGATCGGCAAGGAGGAATTTAAGAGCCGTGAAAATCAAGCTAACAGATTTGCCAGCGCGTTCCTCCTTCCGATGGAGTCTTTCCTTCAGAAGATTCAGGCATATCCAACTGATCTGAACTACTACCTGCATTAAAAAAACGGTGGCATTGTTCCATGCAGGCCATGATTTACAGGGCCCACCAACTGAAGGCAATCACTGACAACCAGTATCAGTACATGATGCGGCAGGTCTCTAAAAAAGGTTGGCGCACAAATGAACCTGGTGATACGCCGTATTATTTCAATGAAAATATCTTTCAAGGAGCTATTGATGTACTCTTTAGAAGCTGATTATCTGAACCCCAACACTTTCCTCCAGCTATTTAAGAAATATGGTGTGACGATGTATCCGGAGAATATCGGAGAACTTCTCCATCTCCGAAAAGATACACTCAGGGTGGAAGCGAGCCAGACGCGCATTGTTCAATTAAAGAGTCCTGATCAATAGGATAGGGGAAACTAGAACAACATCCATAAATGTTGTCATATTCTTGGTAATATGGTACTATTCCTGCCACGGGAGGAGCCGAGAATGCGAAGTGATTTTCCTAAAAATCGATTTTGACCGCTTACTCCAGCTCAGAAATTTTCACCACCGTTCCGTTTCCGGCTTCGCCGAAAACTGCACTCTGGCGGGAATTTCTTCGCTTTCCACCGCGACTCGCTTCGCTGGACTCGCGGCGGAAGGGGAACGGGGAAACCCGAGGGGGCCGAAAAATCGATTTTATCCACTTATTGCAAAGAAGCCCTTGAACAACATGGTTCAAGGGCTTCTTCCTATATCAGCGTCCCATCCACCGCTCCCACCATCAGAAAGGAAACGCAGCTATGCAAGTGAAAAAAGAACGCTTTTGTTGCTGGCCTGTCTTGTCTGGACAGTAGCCGGGTTCAACGTTTTCCGGATCGGTATCTTGGCATATGCCACCTACTGGTCAGTGGTCAATCTCATCCTGTCCCTTCTGGTATTCGCGCTGTTTCAAAGATTCATCTTTGGGCGTTTGGTGCGCAAACATACGGCACGAATTTTAGGCTATCAAGAGGAACGGCAGTTTTTCCTGAAATTCTTTGACCGGAAAGCCTTTCTCATCATGGCGGTGATGATAGTAGGGGGGATTTCTTTGCGGGGATCTGGCCTTGCCCCAGAGCGCTTCATCGCTGTGTTTTATTCTGGCCTGGGCGCATCCTTGCTGCTGGCAGGTATCCTCTTTGGCAGGAATTATTTCAAGGCACCCCATTAAGGCTCTGCCAACCCAGAGGAAGGGGTCAAAAGGCCACCTTTTTGAACAGTGCGATAGCGCACAGCAGCACCGCGCAGGGGACATAGACGAAGCGGCCTACGTTGTACCAGATACGGCCCGGTGCTTTTTTCGCACCGTGTCCCACCTCGTCCATCAAATCCTCCCGGCGCATGATCCAGAACCAGGAGATGGCACCCAGGGTGGCGCCGATGGGGATGATATAGATGGAGACGATGTCCATCCACGGCCCCCACTTGAAGATGGGCTCCATATTCACCCCGACACCCAGGCATACCACGCACAGGAGCGCCAACACCAGTTTCCGGGATAGCTTGGGGAAGCGGTGTTGGAGGGATTCCCCCACCGCCTCGAACATATTTTGCAGGGAACTGACCCCGGCAAAGACCATGGCAATATATAGGATGATGGCGAATAGTTGGCCCAGGGGGATGTCCTGTAGGATTCGGGGCAGGGTGACGAAAAGCAGGGAGGGCCCAGACCCTACGTCCAGCCCGTAGGCAAAGCAGGCCGGGATGATGACCAGGGCGGCCACCAGGGCGGCGATGGTGTCAAACAGGGCAGTTTGCTTGGCCAGGGCGGCCACATCCATTTCCTGGCCCAGGTAAGCGCCATAGACGATCATGCCGCTGCCGGTGATGGACAGGGAGAAGAAGGCCTGTCCCATGGCCCAGACCCACACCATGGGGTCCAGCAGTTCCGCCCAGCGGAAGGAGAACATATAGCGGTAGCCCTCCGCCGCGCCAGGCAGCATGGACACCCGCACGGCCAGGATGACGAAGATGATGAAAAATACCGGCATCATGACCTTGTTGGTTTTTTCGATACTCCTGGCTCCTAGGAGCAGGGTCAGCAGGGTTCCCACCACCACGATGATGTGGAAGGGGAGCACAGAATAGTCCGCTGTGGAGAAGCCCTCAAACCATGTGCCGGTGTCCACGTGCATCAAGGAACCATTGATGGAACTGGCGAAGGCTTTTAGCACATAGGCGACGATGGCGGCGTAGCCGATGGCGATGCACATAGAGCCCGCCAAGGGCAGCCAGCCCAAAACGCCGCCGGCAGTCCCCAGTGCTTTTTTTCGGCTGGCCCAGGCCATTTGATAGGCACCTAAGGTACCTGTGTGGGCCCGGCGGCCCACGGCATACTCCGCCGACAGGCCCACCACGCTGAACAGCGCGATGAAGATCAAATAGGCCACCAGGAAAGCGCCGCCGCCATTCTGGCCCATCTTGGCCGGGAATCCCCAGACGTTGGCCATACCCACGGCAGACCCCACCGCCGAGAGGACAAACCCCCATCGGCTGGTAAACTTCTTTTTCTCTCGCTTCATTTCATTTCTCCTTTTCCATTGCAGTCCAACAGAACTTCAATGCTTTAATGAGTAGACTCGCCTGTCTATTTTAAGCGTTTTTTGACAAAATGTAAAGAGTAGATTTTATACCAAACAAAAAGGCCCTGACAGGGAGACTGTCAGGGCTTTTGATGCTATGGACTTGTTGGGGCTCACACGTCGATCAACCCGCTAAAAATATCCTCCAAGGAGATGAGCAGGTCGTCATACAGATGGCATTTGAACGCAGCGACGATCTCCGCCTTTTCCTCTTCCGTCATGGTTTCCAGCATCCAGTCGGGGAAGATGGAGTAGACGTTGTCCAGGACATAGCGGCCTTCCGCCAGGTGGTAGACCTCCACAGAGCGGTCAGCGGGGTTTACCAGCCAATATTCAGGAACGCCGGCGCTTTCATAGGCATTCTTCTTGTAACCCCTGTCCCGCTTGGCTGTGCTGGGGGAGAGGACCTCCACCACCAGGTCCGGAGCGCCATATACACCGTTATGCTTGAGCTGATCCCGATTGCAGACCACCATCATGTCTGGGACAAAGGTATCTCTGTCTGTGAGATGTAGGTCGAAGCCGTCGGGGATGGGGATACACTGCTTTCCCCGCAGGTAGTTGGAAAAGATGGTATAGAGGTTTCCGGCAATGGAAACATGGTTCCAAGCTGGGCGGGGGGACATGGCTACGACCTTCCCGTCGATCAATTCCTCCGGCCACTCTTCCTGATAGGCTAGGTTCTGATTCATAGAGCACCCTCCTTCATGCAAGGGGTTATTTTATTATATGTAGTGTAGCATATTTTCCCCGCCCATGCAAGCTGGCCACGAGGCTGGCATCCGGCAAACCCTGCGGCGGGCTTCGACAGCATTTGGGGAAATTTTACGCCCTTTGACCGGGAGCATGGACAAAGCCGCATCCCGTATGGTAGAATGGTTCCATCAGATTTCCCAGAGCCAAAGGAGGGCCCTGCCCATGGACAAGTTCGCCGTACTGCGACAATACTTCGGCCACACGGAATTCCGTCCCGGACAGGAGACGCTGGTGGACGGTATCCTGGCTGGTCGGGACGTGCTGGGCATTATGCCCACCGGCGGCGGAAAGTCCCTGTGCTACCAAATCCCTGCCCTGCTGCTGCCTGGGCTGACCTTGGTGATCTCCCCCTTGATCTCCCTGATGCGGGATCAAGTGGCGGCCCTCACCGGCGCGGGGGCTCCGGCGGCCCAGCTCAACAGTGCCCAGAGCTTGGAGGAGAGCCGGGAGGTCTGGCGGGGCATCCGCAGCGGGGCCTACCGGCTCATTTATATCGCCCCGGAACGGCTGGAAAAGCCCGCCTTTCTGGAAAACATGGCCCGGCAGGAAATTTCCCTGGTGGCGGTGGATGAGGCCCACTGCATTTCCCAGTGGGGTCAGGACTTCCGGCCCAGCTATTTGAAGATTCTGGACTTTGTCCAGGCCCTGCCCCGGCGGCCTGTGGTGGCCGCCTTTACCGCTACAGCCACCCTTCAGGTCCAGGGGGACATTGCCCTGCGGCTGGCCCTTCAAGACCCGGTACACACCGTCACCGGCTTCGACCGTCCCAACCTGTACTTTGACGTCTACAAACCCAAGGACAAGCGCAGCGCCCTCCGGCGGCTGGTGGCGGAGCGGGGGGACAAGAGCGGCATCGTCTACTGCGCCACCCGTTCCGCGGTGGAGCAGGTGTGCGACGACCTCAACGCCGCCGGGTTTTCCGCCACCCGGTACCACGCGGGGCTCAGTGAGGCGGAGCGCCGGCAAAACCAGGACGACTTTCAGTTTGACCGAAAGCTGGTGATGGTGGCCACCAACGCCTTTGGCATGGGCATCGACAAGTCCAACGTCAGCTATGTCTTTCATTACAATATGCCCAAGAACCTGGAATCCTACTACCAGGAGGCGGGACGTGCCGGACGGGACGGGGAGGCGGCGGACTGTATCCTCCTCTACGGCCCGGGGGATATCTCCACGGCGAAATACTTCATCGACCACAACTCTGACAACAGTGAGCTGGACCCGGAGGCCCAGGCGGAGCTGCGGGGGCGGGAGATGGAACGCCTCCAGCGGATGGTGGACTACTGCAAGACTGAGGACTGCCTCCGGGGACGTATTCTGGACTACTTCGGCCAGGACCACGAGCCAGGCTGCGGCAACTGTGGCAACTGCCAGGGGTCGTTCCAGCAGACGGATATCACCATTCCCGCCCAGATGATCCTCTCCTGTATCAAGCGGGTGAAGGATCGTTTGGGGTACTATGTGGGGGCGGCCCTGATCCTGCGCATCCTCCGGGGCAGCCGGGACAAGCGGATTTTGGAGCTGGGCTTGGAGGATTTGTCCACCTACGGTTTGATGAAGGCCACCCCCAGGGAGCTGCTCCAAAGCTATCTGGACTGTTTGGAGGCCAAGGGCTATGTGTTCATTGACTCCAATTACGCGACCCTCCGCCCCACCCCCGCTGCCGGCGGGGTGCTGTTCCACGGGGTGCGGGTGGAGATGTTGACCAAGATACAGCCCAAGCCCCTGTTGGAGCAGGAGCCTTTGGCACTGTCCAGCCAGGGGGTGGACGAGGGCCTCTTGGCGGCCCTGAAGGAGCAGCGCAACAAGCTGGCCCAGCGGGAGGGGGTGCCCGCCTACATTGTCTTTTCCAACGCCACCCTGGTGGATATGGCGCGAAAAACACCCCGGAACCGGGAGGAACTCCTATCGGTGTCCGGGGTGGGTGAGGTAAAGGCCCAGCGCTATGGGGCAGAGTTTTTGTCGGTGCTCCAAGCCTATGGGCGGGGCACAGAGGAGGGGGAGCCGTGATGGCTGGTTACCCCTCCTCCTTTTCTTCGCCCTTGCCGCTGCCCACGTGCCGCAATAGCGCCTCAGGGGAGATGTCGTAGAGGCCAGCCAAGGTCAATAGGTTCGATGTGCTGGGGTCGGTGGTGCCGTTTTCCCATTTGGATACCGCTTGCCGGCTGACACCCAAGGCATCGGCCACAAATTCCTGGGTCATCTTGCAGCGCAGGCGGTTCTCCCGCAGCTCTTCCCCCAGGGATTTCCGGATCTCCCGTTTTTCCTCCCGTACCTCTTTGGATGCAATGTACTTCCGTAGGGCTTTGATGACCAGCACCAGAAGATAGATGGCGACAGCAGCCACCGCCAGACAGAACCCCACATAGAGGACTGCGGCCAGTCGGAATATCATGTTTGAAACTCCTTTCGTGTTTTTCTGGGGCTATTTTATACGAAAGGGGCCGGTTGCGTCTACCATCTATCCCGCAACTTTGGGTTGACTGGGCAAGTGGAGGGCAGGAAAGGCGGCTGCGCAGGGATGGTTATGGATTACAATGCCCACATGGCGTATACCCAAGGCCCAGCAGGGCGCTTCTGCTTTCGTTGGAGGGGGAATAATTCTCCGGGGCAATCCGTTCCACGTCGTTGCAGGTAGGACGGTGGAATTTTTGGGTGCTGGTGTTTAAGACGAAGGATGCAGAGGTCTGTTGTTGCTCTGGACTGTTGTGGGTGTTGAAATTGTTTGCGCCGCCGCCGCTTTGGTTTGGGGTAGTAGAAGCCTCGGGTGTGGACGGGGAGGCAGGCGCAGGTGGTTCCGGCTCGGCAGATGGCTCGGTTGGGGGTGCGACAGGTGTTTCCGCGACAATATCATAGGCGACGCCACTATTGTCGAAGGTCAGGAGCTTCCGGCTCTGGTCAGCGTGGTCCAAGACGCTGAGCAAAAGTTTTGTAGAGGCGAAGTCAGAGGTTCGGATACAGTCTGCAACATGCACCACGGTGGCTTCCACATCGGCTCTGGCTTGTACCCAGGTTTCGTCCTGTGGGCCGCCCCCCTGTGCCAGGACGGAATCTGCAAGATTGGTGATGCTTTCCGACCATACACGCACCGTGATGGTGCCTGCATCGTGGGAGACAGTATGCCCATCGTACTGCTTGACCCCGGCCTCGATGCGCTCTAAAAGCTGCGCCATCTGCGCGTCTTCGGTGGGTTCAATCACCACTGGCGCATCCGTGGTACCACAGGCACAGAGGCAAAGGGCAGTGACTACGCTGAGGATCCGTGGAAGTGTGTTCGCTTTCATGTACATCCTGCTTTCTAATTTGTTGTTGTCATGGTATCGTGTAGCGCCGGCAGTCCACATCCAAAACATGGCCCACCGCTTCCTGGCTGTATCAGCCTGGGGAGCGGTATTTTTGTATATAGTTTTGCGCTTCACTATATGGGAATCATTATACCACATGTGGCAGCTGCAATCAAATTCAGAAATGGGGCTATGTTGGCAGGGCTTATGATATCCGCAAGTTCTTCACAAGTTATTAAGAAAACTTAAGGGAAACATAAGGTTTCATCCGTATCAATTTAATAATTGTCCTGCTATAATTTGCTACAATCAAAGGGTATCATATGGACGGTTTCTCTTTGTTGACCGGCAAAGCGAGGCAGTACGTTCTGCCTTGCGGAAAGGATGTTCATGATGAAAAAGCAACGGATTGCCGTCATTTTTGGCGGAAATTCTCCAGAATATGGCGTGTCCCTCCAATCAGCCCACGCGGTAATTTCCCATATCGACCAGAGCAGATACCAGCCGGTGCTCATCGGCATTGACCCGGCAGGGCAGTGGTTCCACTACAGTGGCCCCCTGGACGCCATCGCTGGGGATACCTGGCGCGGCGGCCCTTGCACCCCGGCGGGGGTGTCCCTGAACCCCAAGGACCATGCCCTGCTGTTCTTCGGGGAGCAGGGGGTGGAGCGCTGCCCGGTGGATGCCGCGTTCCCTGTCCTCCACGGCCGCAACGGGGAGGATGGATCGGTGCAGGGCCTGTTCCAACTGGCCGGTATCCCCCTGGTGGGCTGTGGGGTGCTGTCCTCTGCCCTGTGCATGGACAAGGACCGGGCCCATGCCCTGGTGAAAGCCGCCGGGGTAGAGGTACCCAAGTCCTTCCTGGTGGCCAAGGGCGTTGCCCAGTCCCAGGCCCTGGCTCAGGCGGAGGCCTTGGGCTACCCCCTCTTCGTCAAGCCCCTCCGGGCAGGCTCCTCCTATGGCATCACCCAGGTGACAGAGGCGCAGGCCTTCCCTGAGGCTCTTGCGCTGGCCTTTGCCTACGACCAGCAGGTGATTGTGGAGGAGGCCATCCCTGGCTTTGAGGTGGGCTGTGCAGTCATGGGCAGCCAGGTGCTCACGGTAGGGGAGCCCGACGAGATCGAGCTCTCCCAGGGCTTCTTCAACTTCACGGAGAAATACACCCTCAAGACCTCTGCCATCCACGTGCCCGCCCGGATCAGCCCGGAGCTGACCCGACGGGTGAAGGAGACCGCCCAGGTAATCTACCGGGCCTTGGACTGCCAGGGCTTCGCCCGGGTGGACGTGTTCGTGGAGCCCAGCGGACGGATCGTGTTCAACGAGGTCAACACCATCCCCGGCTTCACTGCCCACAGCCGCTATCCCAAGATGATGCAGGAGGCTGGGATTCCCTTCAGTGTCCTCATCACCCGCCTCATCCAGGAGGTGGTGGGGGAATGAGGAAGCTTGCCTTACCCAGCATCCACACCGGGGATTTGATCCTGGTGAACCGGAACGTTCCGGTGGTGGGGGAGCCGGAGGAATTGACGGACCTGGGAAACGGTGTCCTCTTGGCCCAGCCGGCAGCCCAGGCCCTGGCGGCACTGTTGGAAGCCGTCAACGCTGGCTCTTCCGTCACCCCGGTAAGCGGCTGGCGCTCCCAACAGGAGCAGACAGAGATTTTTGACCAATCCCTCCGGGACAGCGGCCGGGCTTTTACGGAACAGTATGTGGCTGTCCCAGGCCATAGTGAGCACCAGACAGGCCTTGCCATTGACCTGGGGCTCACCCTGCCGGAGATCGACTTCATCCGCCCCGCCTTTCCCTACAGCGGGATATGCCAGCAGGTGCGGCAGCAGGCGCCGGCCTTTGGCTTCATTGAGCGCTACCCAGCGGGGAAGGAGGCCATCACCGGTATCAGCCATGAGCCCTGGCACTTCCGCTATGTGGGGGTTCCCCATGCCATCCTCATGACCCAACGGGGGTGGACCTTGGAGGAGTACCACCAGGCGGTGAAGGGCTACCCTCTGGGGGGGCCGGGGCTGCTCTGCCAGACTCAGGGACGGCAGTATAGCATTTATTATATAGAAGCGGATGCCGCCGGGGGGCTAGCGCTGGAAGCAGGGGTGGACTGCTACCTCTCCGGGGACAATGAGGGCGGCTTGGTTCTGACCACATGGAAGGAGGCGTGACAGGATGGACCTTCGGGACTGGCTGACGGATTACTCCAAGGGCGACCGGCTCCACAGCTACTGGCGCTGGTTCCACCGCCGGGAACGTTGCCGCAGCGCCCTGGGACGGCGGATGCTCACCTTCCTCCTCAACCGCATGGCCCATAAGCACGGGGGCTACATCGGCAACGGGGCGGTATTTGGCGGGGAGCCGGTGCTGCCCCACGGCCTCCATGGGGTCTACATCTCCCGCTATGCCAAGATCGGGGCGGACTGCTGGATTTATCAAAATGTCACCATCGGCGAGGTAAACCGGGTGGCCCCCATCATCGGGGACCGCTGCCTCATCGGGGCGGGGGCGGTGATTGTGGGGGGCGTCCGCATCGGCAACGACGTGAAAATTGGGGCCGGGGCTGTGGTGAACTGTGACGTGCCCGACCACAGCACCGTGGTGGCGCCGCCGCCCCGTATGATCACCAGGGAGGTGTTCCAGGATGCCCCGTGACCTGCCTCCCCGGGCCTGGGTGGAGCTGGATCGGGAGGCCTTGGCCCACAACGTGGCGGAGCTGCGCCGGCTGCTCCCGCCCCACTGCACCCTGATGCCTGCGGTAAAGGCCAACGCCTACGGCCACGGGGCGGTGCCCATGGCCAGGGAGCTGAACCGGCTGGGAGTGGAGTCCTTTTGTGTGGCCACTGTCCAGGAGGGGGCAGAGCTCCGGGCCGGGGGCGTCCAGGGGGAGATATTGGTCCTGGGCTATACCCATCCCCAGCAGGCCCCCATTCTCCACCAAAACCGCTTGACCCAGACCGTGTTGGACCACAGTTACGGCATGGCCCTGGATGCCCAAGGGGTCCCCTTGCAAGTCCACCTGAAGCTGGACACGGGGATGCACCGCCTGGGGGAGGGGAGCGGCAGCGTGGACACCTTAGTCCCCCTCTTTGCCTGCCGGAACCTGGAAATTACCGGGGCCTTTACCCACCTGTGCGCCGCCGGGACGGCCTCCCCAGAGGACCGGGCCTTTACCCTGTCCCAGGGGCGGGCGTTCTGTGGGGCTCTGGCACAGTTGGCGGCCCGGGGCTGCCCTGTGCCCAAGCGCCACCTGCTGTCCAGCTATGGCCTGCTGCACTATCCAGAGCTGGGGGGCGACTACGCCAGGGTGGGCATTGCCCTCTATGGCGTGCTGAGCAATACGGCAGACCTGACCCGCTGCCCGGTCACCCTGTGTCCTGTGCTCTCCCTGAAGGCCCAGGTGGCCCAGGTGCGGGCGTTGTCGGTGGGGGAGCAGGCGGGGTATGACCTGCAATTCACGGCCCAGCGCCCCACGAAGCTGGCGGTGCTCACCATCGGTTACGGGGACGGCCTGCCCCGCAGCCTTTCCTGCGGGGTAGGGGCGGCGTTGCTTGGGGGCGGAAGGGCCCCCATCGCCGGGCGGGTGTGTATGGACCAGACCTTGGTGGACGTGACGGACTGTCCCCCAGTGGCCCCTGGGGACGCAGCGGTACTTATAGGCACAGCAGGCGGCTTGGAGATCACCGCCTGCGACCTGGCCAAGCAGGCGGGTACCATTGCCAACGAGATTTTGAGCCGCCTGGGGGCACGGTTGGAGTGGCGGTGGAAGTAAACAATGATTTTTCGGCGGCCCTGGAAGCGGGGCTGCCATTTTTCTGTAAAAATGCAAGCTTCTCGTGATTTTGTCCAAGGGAATGTTGACAGGATTCGTTTTGTCTTGTATAATAAGCCAAAAGGCAAGCGCCCCGATGGGATAGTTCGGATCTAAGGAGTGGGAAGCGGATGCTTCTGGGTTTTCTGCGTGCGCCTTTTCGCGCAGTTTGAATTTTAGTAGGAGGAAGAGGTGGCAAACATTATGATGTATCAGACCACACAAGCACATGAGGAGCTCCGGGCAAAGGTACGGGAATTTGCCGAGGCGGAGATCAAACCCATCGCATTCATGCTGGACAAAAACAACCAGTTCCCCACCGACGTGGTGAAGAAAATGGGAGAGCTGGGCCTAATGGGCCTGCCCTATGAGGAGAAGTACGGCGGCGCCGGGCTGGACGCTACCAGCTACGCCATCGCAGTGGAAGAGCTGTCCCGGGTGGACGGCGGCTGCGGCGTAATCCTCTCTGCCCACACTTCCCTGGGTACCTATCCCATCTATGCCTTCGGCACCGAGGAGCAGAAGATGAAGTACTTACCCGACCTGTGTTCCGGGCGGAAGGTAGGGGCCTTCGGCCTCACCGAGCCAAACGCCGGCTCCGACGCCGGGGGCACCGAGACCACCGCCGAGGACAAGGGGGACCACTACCTGCTCAACGGGGAGAAGATTTTCATCACCAACGGCGGCGAGGCCAGCACCTATGTGGTCTTTGCCGTCACCACCCCGGGCATCGGCACCAAGGGCATCTCCGCCTTTATTGTGGAAAAGGGCTGGGAGGGTTTCACCTTCGAGGAGCACTATGACAAGTTGGGCATCCGCTCCTCCGCTACCTGCCAGTTGAATTTTAATGACGTGAAGATTCCCAAGGAGAACCTCTTGGGCAAGGAGGGCCAGGGCTTCAAAATTGCCATGGCTACTCTGGACGGCGGGCGTATCGGCATTGCCGCCCAGGCCCTGGGCATCGGCCAGGGGGCCTATGAGGCGGCGTTGGAGTATTCCAAAGAGCGGGTCCAGTTTGGTAAGCCCATCTGCCAGCAACAGAGCATCGCCTTTAAGCTGGCAGACATGGCCACCAAGCTGCGCTGTGCCCGGCTGTTGGTTTACAGCGCCGCAGAGCTGAAACAGGCCCACCAGCCCTACAGCATGGAGGCCGCCATGGCCAAACAGTATGCCTCTGACAGCGCTATGGAGATCACCAACGACGCCCTGCAAATCTTTGGCGGTTCCGGCTTCTTGAAGGGCATGGAGGTGGAGCGCTTCTATCGCGACGCCAAGATCACCACCATCTATGAGGGCACCAACGAGATCCAGCGGGTGGTCATTGCTTCCCAGATTCTGGGCAAGGCCGGGAAAGAGGACAGCGCTGCCCCCGTCCAGAAGCGGGGCCCGGAGACCGGGGAGCGCAAGCGCATGATCCTCAAAGAGGGCAGCGCCCAGGAGAAGGTGGAAAAGCTGGTGGCCAACCTGAAGAAGGACGGCCATGACTTCACTGTGGGCATCCCCATGGACACCCCCATCACCCAGGCCGAGCGGGTGGTCAGTGCCGGCCAGGGCATCGGCGCCCAGGAGAATATGAAGCTGGTGGAGGACCTGGCCAAAGCCGCCGGTGCCGCCATTGGCTCCAGCCGCCCTGTGGCGGAGACCTTGAAGTATCTGCCCCTGAACCGCTATGTGGGCATGTCTGGACAGAAGTTCAAGGGGAACCTGTACATCGCCTGCGGCATCTCCGGTGCTATCCAGCACTTGAAGGGGATCAAGGAGGCCGCCTGCATTGTGGCCATCAACAAGGACCCCAACGCCAAAATCTTTAAGAACTGCGACTACGGCATCGTAGGGGACGTGATGGAAATCCTGCCCCTGCTCACCGCCGCCCTGGACACCGGCGACAAGCTTCCCGCACCGCCCATGAAGAAGATGAAGCGCATGGTGCCAAAGAAGGTCACCCAGCCCCGGAAGCTGTATATCTGCAACGGCTGCGGCTATGAGTACGACGTACTGGCCGGGGACCCGGAGAACGAGGTGCGCCCCGGTACTGCCTTCCAGGACCTGCCCGAAGGCTGGGCCTGCCCCCACTGCGGCGAGGGGACCGAGGGCTTCATCGAAACCGAGATTTGAGCACCCGTGCTACCATGAATCGATAGGAGGCAACGCGCTATGTATAATTACCGTATGGTTACCGACGATCTCTACTGGGTGGGTGCCAATGAACACCGCCTAGCCCTGTTTGAAAATATCCATCCCCTGTACCACGGGGTGAGCTACAACGCCTACGTCCTCATGGACGAGAAAACCGTCCTCTTTGACACCGCCGACTGGGCCGTGAGCCGCCAATTCCTCACCAACGTGAAAGCGGTCCTGGATGGCCGCCCCCTGGACTACCTGGTCATCAACCACGTGGAGCCCGACCACGCCGCCTCCATTGAGGAGATTTTGCTGCGCTGGCCGGAGGTGAAGATCATCACCACCCCCAAGGCCGTGACCATCCTGAACCAGTTTGGCTTCCAGCTGGACCCCAACAACGTGGATACCGTAAACGAGGGGGATACCCGCTGCTTCGGCAAGCACACCATCGCCTTTGTGTATGCCCCCATGGTCCATTGGCCGGAGGCCATGGTGTCCTTCGACACCACCAACGGCGTCCTGTTCTCCGCCGACGCCTTCGGCTCCTTCCGCGCCCTGGACGGCAAGCTCTTTGCCGACGAGTTCGACTTTGACCGGGAGTGGCTGGACGATGCCCGCCGCTACTACACCAACATCGTGGGCAAGTACGGCCCCCAGGTGGTGGCCCTGCTGAACAAGGCCAGCAGCATTGTGGGCTTGGAGAACATCAAGTTTCTCTGCCCCCTCCACGGTCCCGTGTGGCGGAAGGACCTGGGCTACATCATCGACAAGTACACCCACTGGGCCACCTATGAGCCGGAGGAGAAGGGCATTATGATTGTCTATGCCTCCATGTACGGCAACACCGAGGCCGCGGCAGAGGTCTTGGCCGCCAAGCTGGCTGCCCGGGGGATCACCAATACCCGGCTGTATGACGTGTCCAGCACCCACGTGAGCTATTTGATTTCGGATCTGTTCAAATATAGCCACCTGGTCCTGGCCTCTGTCACCTACAACTTGGGCATTTTCCCGCCCATGCACAACTTCCTCATGGACATGAAGGCCCTGAACCTGCAAAAGCGTACCGTGGCCCTGATGGGCAGCGGTTCCTGGGCCCCCCGCTCCGGGGACCTAATGCGCCAGTGCCTGGAAGAGCTGAAGCACATCGACATCTTGGACGACGAGATGACCGTGACCTCCTCCCTCCAATCCCAGAACGAGGCGGATATCGACGCCTTGGCGGATGCCATTGCGGAGTCTTACAACAAGAAATAAACGGGGAGACCGAACAGAAAAGCGAGCAGGGAATGTCAGTTCCCTGCTCGCTTTGGCTTGTGTACCTGAGTGTAAAGGAAAAAGGTTACGGCTCCTTCAACTGCAACAGCTTCACCCGGGAGCTGACCCCGCACTTGCGGTAGATGTTGTACAGATGCTTGTCCAAGGTGCTCCGGCTGATGGAGAGCCGGTCCACCATCTCGTCGTTGTTCAGGTGTTGGAAGAGGAGGGAGAGGATTTCGGTCTCCCGGTCGGTGAGCTGGTAGCGCTGCCGGAACCGCTGGGCGGCGCCGCCCCCTGGGAGGGCCGCTGCCTGTTGGGAAAGCAGGCGGTGGTAGAGGCAGTTGATGTGCTTCACCATGGCTTTGAGAAAGAAAGCATCCTGGTCGGAAAAGGATTGGTCCTGCCGGGTGCGGTAGATGTCCAGGATGGCCATGGGGGTGCCCTCATAGACCAGGTTCACCCCAATCTGGTCGTAGATGTCATAGCGTTGGTAAAGGGTGCGGTAGGTGGTGCTGCCCAAGCGGACCTCGTCACTTTGGACGTCGCTGCCCCGGAGGACGATGGATTCCTGGCTGGCGCTGAGCCAAAAGTAGTCGTCGTCCTCATCGTGGTCGATCCAGGCCTCTTCCAGCTCTGTGAACTCTGCCGGGATGCACACGGGCTCACTGTGGGTGATCTTGCCTGTTTCCGGGTCCTGGCAGATGGTGATGATGCTGCCGTAGCGGTAAGGGATCAGCAGGCGCAGCTCCCGGAGGATGGCGCGTTTCAGGCTGTCCAGCGTGGTACAGCTGAGGAGCTTATACAAGACATCGTTGTAGAGATAAAATTGGTTCTTATCCATGGCGGCACCTCTATATGGTTCCAAATATTTAGCCACCATTATACCATACGGAGGGGGGCTTTGCAAAATAGATTTTAACAGGCCATAGGGAAGCAGGGCCTAGGGCCTGTTTTCTGTGTAAAGTAATTTTCCTTAACAGGGTATATGGGACAGCGGCTTACCCCAGGTCTGCAGGGTGCGCTTGGCGGTAGAGCTCCCCCCGTTTTCGCTCCCGGTATTGGGAGGGGGTCAGCCCCAGCCGCCGCCGGAAGGCTTTGCCAAAGTAGCTGGCGTCCCCAAAGCCACAGTCGTTGGCCACCTCTGCGATGGTCAAGTCCGAGGAGATCAACAGGTGTAAGGCCCACTCTAGGCGCTGGTCGATGACATACTCCAAGGGCGACACCCCCAGCACCCGGCGAAAACAGCTCAGGCAGCTGTTGCGGCTGATGTTGGCCTGGGCGGCGATTTTCTCCAAGCTGAGCTTTTCCTGGAAGTGGGTCTGGATGTAAGCAATCATCTGCTTGATGCGCACCTGGTCCGTGAGCTCCGAGGAGGACTTGGCCCGTTCCGGCAGCAGTTGGGCGTGTTCATAGAGTACCTGCCAAACCTGGCACATCAGCCGGTGGATGCGCAGTTCAAAGGGGCCGGACTCCGTTTGGCTCAGGGCGTAGGCCACGTGGAGGGCGTTTAAGATATCCTTCTGCCAGGCTTCCTCCGGGTGCAGGGGCAGGCACATCAGCTTTTCGCTCCGCTCCAAGGGGGCCACGTATTTTTGATAGATCACGCTCCGAGCCGGGGCGATGAACTGGGCATCCATGATGATGGAGAACATCTCCGCCCCTGGGGTGTTCTGGGCAGGCTCCGCCATGTGGAGGACGTTGGCGTTTTTCAAAATGCCCTGGCCGGCGGAGAGGGTGTAGTGCTCGTTCTCCACGTAGTATTCAATGGTGCCCCGGGTGATGACGTTGAACTCTAACTCCGGGTGCCAGTGCCAGTGGATGCAGGTTTGTTCAAAATCGTCCATTACGTCCAGGTAGAAACGGATGGGATAGTCGGCGGTGGATTGCAGCTCCACCGCTTTCAGGGTGTGGTCCCGTTGGATATGGGTGACTTGCATAAGACAGCTCCTTGTGATATCCGACCATTGGATTGGGATATTCTCCGATGTATTCCGAGGGGTATTATGATATAATACGAACTACAGACAGGATACCACAAGGCGGCCTGGACTGCAAGCAGAAAAGCCAGGCGGCACTTCAAGTCTGGAAACAGGAGGTTTTTCGCTATGAGTGCACTTCATTTCAAGATTGGAAAAGAATACACGCTGACCAAAACCTTTTCAGAGAGCGACGTCTACCTCTTCGCGGGAATCATCGGGGATTTCTTCCCCGCCCATGTCAACGAGGAGTACTGCAAGCGGATGCCCTACGGCACCCGTCTGGTCCACGGCTGCCTGACCTTTAGCCTTTGCTCCACCGTGAGCGGCATGGCGGGGGTGGACAGCGGACACGAGATCGTGGCCATGGGCTATGACGAGATCCGTTTTTGGAAACCCGTGCGCATTGGGGATACCATCACCGCGGTGTATAAAATTGTGGAGGTCAACGAGGAGAAGGGGAAAACCACCGGCGAGTGCGTCATGACCAACCAGTTTGGGGAGAAGGTCTGCTCCTGCCGGCACTACATGAAGGTGATCCAGCCTATTGCGGAGGTGTCCCAATGAACAAATGGCATAACGATTACTTAGCCGGGAAATTCCAGGGCCAGGGGGCGGAGGCGCAGTACCAACAGCGCCTGGGGACCATCCAAGACGCCCTGGACCTGATCCAGGACGGGGACTGCGTCACTTGGTCCACCCACGGCAGCGAGCCCAAGGCCTTCCTGAGCCAGTTCCATACCATTGCCCCCCGGTTGGAGAAGGGGGTGCAGTGCTGGAACACCATCAGCCGCTATGAGTACCCCGTCACCAGCGACCCGGCCTTGGCGGGGAAATTTCAGATCAACACCTTTTTCTTCGACCGCTGGTCCGTGGCGGCCAGGGGGAGCGGCCTGTACTCCTACTTCCCTGTAAACCAGCACAACTACGGCCAGGAGATCCAGCGCACATTGGCCCCCAACGTGTTTGTGGGGCAGGTGTCCCCCATGGACGCCCACGGCTATGTCCACCTGAGCTGCGACCTTATCATGACCTTGGAGCACCTTTACCGGGCGGACAAGATCATCTTTGAGGTCAACGCCCGTGCCCCCAGGGTGGGGGGCGAGTGTGCCATCCCGGTGTCCATGGCGGATGTGCTCTATGAGGTGGACGAGCCCATCTACCAGCTCAGTGACCCGCCCATCGGGGAGACCGAGACCACCATCGCCGGATACGTGGCGGACATGATCCAGGACGGGGACTGCATCCAACTGGGCTTTGGGGGTATCCCCAACGCCATCGGCTTCAACCTCAAGGACAAGCATGACCTGGGAATCCACACCGAGCAGATCGGCACCTCTATGGCCCACCTGATGGAGTGCGGGGCGGTGACCAACCGCTATAAGCGCATCGACAAGGGCATCACCGTGGGTTCCTTTATCTCCGGGGACAACTTCCTCTATCAGTTTGTGGACCAGCACCCCCGGCTCTCCCTGCGCCGCAGCCGCTACACCAACGACCCCTATGTCATCGCCCAGAACGACAACGTGGTGTCTGTGAATGCCTCCCTACAGATCGACCTGACGGGGCAGGTGAGCGCGGAGTCCATCGGCCCCATGCAGCACTCCGGCACCGGCGGGGCCAGTGACTTCGCCCACGGGGCCTACCACTCCAAGGGCGGCCGGGCGATCTTGGCTCAGTCCTCCACCACCAAGAAGGGGACCCTGTCCCGCATTGTGCCCATCTTGGAGCCAGGGGCCATCGTCAGCGTCTCCCGGAACCTTACGGACATGGTGGTGACGGAGTACGGCGTGGCCAAGCTCCGCCAGCGTACCGTGCGCCAGCGGGTGGAGAACCTCATCGCCGTGGCCCATCCGGACTTCCGGGCGGAACTGCGGAAGGATGCGGTGAAGTATATGTACTTTTAATGAAAACAAAAAGGTGGCCTCTTTTCCAGAGGCCGCCTTTGGGCTATGGTCTGCCGTGCTCCTGGGTCCACTCGTCCACCCGCTTTTGGAGCAGGCGCAGGAAGGTGGCGGTGAGGGCGGTGTTCTTGGCGTCATTGGGGCACAGCAGGCTAATGCTGCGGCATACCGGCTCCTGAAAGGGGATTGCCCGCACCGGCTGTTCTGGGCTGATGTGGTCAAGGCTCAGCCCTGGAATGATGCTCACCCCCACCCCCTGGGCCACCAGGGCAATGGCGGTGCTGTTTTCTGGGGAGTAAATTTTCACCAGGTCGTGTGCCATGAACTGTTTGCGTAACTGCGTATAGCTCTCATCCCAGTCGAAGTCCTCGTTGGTGTGGATGTAGGGATATCGGCCTGCCACCTCCTCCATGGAGACGGCCATGCGGGAGGCCAGGGGGCAGTCCGCGTGGACCAGCAGGTAATACGGGTCCTGGAACAGCGGGAAGCACTGCATCCCTGTGGGGACATTGGAGCCAGAGAAGAAGCTGCAATCCAGCCAGCTTTCCCGTACCCCCAGCTCATCGTCCAGATAGCGGCCCAGGTATTCCATCTGTAGTACGGTGTCCGGGTGCTCCTGGCAAAATTCCCCGACGATTTGGGGCATCCACTGGGTGGCCACGCTCTGGAATACCCCCACACGAAACAGCGCCTTGCGCAGGCGCTTGGCGGTCTCCTGCAAGTAGTATTCCATGCCGTCGATCTGCCGCATGATCTTCACCAGTTTTTCTCCCGTTTCTGTCAGCGTCATGCCGCGCTGGTTCCTGGTGAAGATCTTGACGCCCAGTTCCTCTTCGCAGCGGGTGATAATATGACCCATGTTGGGCTGGGCATAGCCCAGGACCTCCCCAGCACGGGTCAAGCTGCCGCAGTCTGCGGTTACAATGACAGGTAAATACTTTCCCATTGCCCCTCCTGCTCTCAGCCGTTATTTTATTTCAGTATACCATATTTTTATACCCCCTTGTAGTATAGGATTTCAATAATGATATACTTTTTTTGAATTTTACTTTTCTGTATTTTTCGCTATACTTAGAGGTAAGGGACGAGTGCCCCGGATTGAAGGTCCCAGGACCTTCCTGTCCGCCCCATCTTCCAGGCAGGCGGGCGCAGGGCCTCCGGGCGGAGGTGCGCTTGGCACGGGTGTTTTTCTCTTCCTGATTACTCATAAGCAAGGAGCAGTCGCTGGTAGCGGCTGCTCCTTGTCTTTTGCCCGTTTTGGCCTGTTCCATATCAAAACAATATATCGAAATACAAAACTGGTATTTCCCAAAGGCATTGGCATTTTTTATAATGATACTGACTTATACGACCCCTGCTCTCATACAGAATGCCAGGGCAGGGGAGCCGGAGAGAAAGGGGGCGCAGTTTGGCTCCGGTGTGTAAAGCCAGCTTTTTACATTCGCAATCATGGATGTAGAGAGAGTTCCACCAACTTCGCTGAAAAGAAACACAAGCGAAACGGAAAAGAAAAGAGGTATGTTATGAGTAATAGTCCCGAAAAGAAGGGCGTAAGCGCCATTGACTTTTTCTGTATTGGGTTTGGCGCCATCGTCGGGGTCGGCTGGGCCGTGTCTATCAACGGCTGGATGACCAACTGCGGCGGCCCTGTGCCCGCCGGTATCGGCTATCTGCTGTGCCTGATCATGATGGTCCCTGTGGCTCTGTGCTACTGCGAGCTGGTGCCTATGATGCCCGTTGCTGGCGGCGGCATGGCCTTTGCATTTAAGGCCTTCAACGATAAGATTGCCACCATCTCCGGCTGGGCCGCATTTGGTGCTTTCGTGTTTATCATCCCCTGGGAAGCCATCCAGATCACCGACGTGCTGGGCTATCTGATCCCCAGCCTGAAGGAAGGCAACCCCCTGTACAGTGTGATGGGTTCTGACGTTTACCTGTCCACCATCATCATCGGCGTGGTGTGCTCCGTGGTGATTTTCGCCATCAACATGAGAGGCCTGGCCTCCGCCGCCCTGCTGCAGAAGGTGCTGTGCATCTTCCTCATCGGCTGCGCCATCGTGGGCGCCATTGCAGCCCTCGTCGGCGGCAATCCGGAAAACCTCAAGCCCATCTATAGTGTTTCCGATCCCACCATCTATGGCACTGCCGAAGGCCTGAAGTCTGTTTCCCATAACTCCATGTTCGGCGGCTGCTTCGCCATCGTGTCCCAGGCGGCCTTCTTCCTGGCTGGCTTTGAGACCATCCCCCAGGGCGTTGAGGACGCCGGCGGCGACATCAAGGGCGTGGGCAAAACCGTGGTTCTGTCCGTGTCCATGGCTTGTATCTTCTATGCCCTGCTGCTGTTCTGCTTCGGCTACGGCTATGATTGGCAGGAGTTCGCACATCTGCCCCGTCCCGCTGCCGCTTCCATGTTCCCCCTGCTCTTCCCCGGCACTGCGGGCACTGTTCTGTACTGGGTTCTGACCATCGGCGCTGTTGCCGGTCTGTTCACCACCTGGAACGGCTTCTTCACCGCTTCCGCCAACCTGCTCATGGCGATGGCCCGTGGGCGTCTGATCCCCAAGCTGTTCGCCAAGCAGAACGCCAACGGTGTTGCGGTCAACGGCCAGATCGTCTGCCTGGTTCTGTCCCTGGCCGGTCCCTTCGTGGGCGCCAACATGATCGACCCGCTGACCACCTTCTCTGCCGCAGCCTTCATGCTGTCCTGGACCCTCACTGCTTGGTCCCTGGTGCTGCTGCGGAAGAACCATCCTGAGATGGAGCGCCCCTACAAGATCCCCGGCGGCATGGCCATGGGCCTGTTCGCGGCCATCTTGATGACGGTCATCCTGGTGTGCGCGTTCATCCCCGTCAGCCCCTTCTACGTAACGGATATGGCCGTGAAGATGTTCATCATCTGGATGGTCATCGGCCTCGTGTTCTACCTGGTCTCTGGCGGCCAGCGCAAGGGCTTGTCTGAGGCTGAGCTGGAAGCAGGCGTCTTTGGTGAGAAGAACGGATGATTTTACAGTCCCTCTTACATAAGCTGAACGGATGTAGGTCAATGTAGTTGGCCCAAAACGAATCAGCTTAGCAAGATCGTGTAACAAGAGACCCCGGAGGGTGTGCCCTCCGGGGTTTCTTTCTGTCATGCTATCTTAGGCAGCTGCCGGGTCTGCCGGGCCATCATCACGGCCACATACACCGCCACCAGCAGCTCCGCCAAGGGTACCGCCAGCCACAGGGCGTTGGCCCCTGCCACAGCGGGGAGGAGGTAGATGAAAACGCCGCTGACCACTGCACCTCTGGCCACAGAGACGATAAAGGAAGTGGTAGGCTGCAATAGGGCCTGGAAGTAGTAGGTGGAGAACACGTTGAAGGGCAGCAGCAGAAAGCCCAGGGCATAGCTGCGGATGATGCCAGGGGCCACCGCCAGGATTTCCGGGGTGGGGGCCATAAAGAGGCGCACGAATAGGTTGGGGAAGAGCACGGACAGGGCAGTCCAGAGGAGGCCGAAGAAAGCCGCTGTCCCCAGGGCATACTTGAGCAGGGCGCGGATCCGCCCCCCCTGCCGGGCGCCGAAGTTGGCGGAGATGATGGGCTGCGCCGCCTGGCCGATGCTATAGGCGCAGCAGGTGACGAAGGTGCCGACATTGATGAGGATGCCGTACACCGACAGGGCGTTGGTGTCCAGGTAGGCCAAAATCTGCCGGTTGATCATCATCGCCAGGATGCCCATGGCGATGTCCACAAAAAAGGAGGAGAAGCCCGTGACGCAGATGGAGCGGAACATGGAGAGGAATTGGCTGGGTTTTACCAGGCGCAGGGTGTTTTTCCTGCTGCGGAAGTGGGTACACATCAGCACCACCGAGAGCAGGGAACCCACCGAGGTGGCCAGCCCCGCCCCTAGGATGCCCATATCCAGGGTAAAGATGAAAAAGTAGTCCCCAAAGATGTTGAACACGCCCCCAAAGAGCACCGCCTTGGTGGCCAGGCCGGGGTTGCCGTCGTTGCGGAGAAAGGCCGCCAAGAGCTGGGAGAACATGAAGCTGGGGACGGCAAACTTTACCGGCAGCACATACCGTCGGGCCAGGGGCAGCAAGGTCTCCTCCGCCCCGAAGAGCCGGAGCATGGGGGCGTCCCAGAAGATCACCAGCAGCCACACCAGGGTGGCCAGCAGGGCCATCCCCAGCAGGGAGGTGGTGAAGTAGGCGTTGGAGCGTTTCACATTCCCCTCTCCCCGCAGGGTACCGAAGAGCACCGAGCCGCCAATGCCCACCAAAAGCCCTAAGCCATAGATGATATTCCAGATGGGGCTGATCACCGCCAGGGCGGCGGCACCGTCTGGGCCGTGGTACTGACCCACCATCACAGCGTCCACGATGCCGTAGATGGAGACAATGATGGTGCTGCCGAAGGCGGCGTACAGGTAGCGGAAATAGAGGGGACGTATCTTGGCCGTGAGGAACTCCATAGGGGCCAGCTCCTTTCTGTCTATAAAAAGGGCTGGACAGGTCTCAGGCATTCCAGCCTGTGCCTTATCCAGCCCATCATTTCCAACGAATGATTTGCCCTCCGAGCAAGTGAGGCCATTTTACAGGAAGGGACAGAAAATGTCAAGGGGTCGGGGCAGATTGTAGTGCTTTGGTGAGAAAAGAAGTTGGCAGGATTGCGGAAGTGTGCTATACTGGCAGCAGTAAAAATTTTATGAGGAACCGAGGGTATTGTATTATGGAACTGCTGGAATTGAAGGAAGAAACCGTGGCCCAGGAGACCGTGTATGAGGGCATCATTGTCAACGTCCGCCGGGACCAGGCCCGTCTGGCCGACGGCCGGGTCACCAACCGGGAGGTCATTGAGCACCCCGGCGGGGTGGCCGTGTTCGCGGTGGATGAGCAGGAGCGGGTGATTATGGTCCGCCAGTTCCGCTACCCCATGGGGGAAGTGGTGTTGGAGCTCCCCGCCGGGAAGCTGGAGAAGGGGGAGGACCCCCGGGACAGCGGCCTGCGGGAGTTGGAGGAGGAGACTGGCCTGCGGCCGGGGACCTTCCAGTCCATGGGATGCAGCTACTCTTCTCCGGGCATCCTAGAGGAGAAAATCCACCTGTATTTTGCCAAGGACCTGGTCCAGGGTCCCTGCCACCCTGACGACGGGGAGTTTTTGGAGATTGTCCGGGTACCCTATCAGGAGCTGTTGGAGATGGCCCGCAAGGGGGAGATCAAGGACGGTAAGACCTTGGTGGGCATCTTGAAGGCGTCCTTCCTCATGGGAAAGCTGTGAGGCTGGGCCGCCAGACTTTGAATGCGTAGGAGAGGCAGAGAGAACGTATGGACAGGAAGCAGACCGTCCTCATCGTGGAGGACGAAAAGAATATCGTGGATATCCTCCGCTTTAACCTCCAACGGGAGGGCTACGAGACCTTGGAGGCCTACGACGGCGTGACGGGGTTGCAGCTGATTCTGGCGGAGAAACCGGACCTGATCCTGCTGGACCTGATGCTGCCGGGGATGAACGGCTTCGAGGTGTGCAAAACCGTCCGGGACAAGGGATTGAACACCCCTGTGCTCATCATCACCGCCCGGGAGGCGGAGCAGGATAAGATTCTCGGGCTGGGCCTGGGGGCTGACGATTATATCACCAAGCCCTTTTCTGTACGGGAGCTCATGGCCCGGGTGAAAACCAACATCCGCCGCCAGGTTATGACCAGCGGCCAGAGTGCCCCTGGCAGCCGTATGGATTTCGGCCGGGTGGTGGTGGATAAGGGGGCTGGCATTGCCACCAAGGACGGCACCGACCTAGAGCTCACCCAGCGGGAGTTCGACCTTTTGACCTATCTGGCCTCCAACCCCGGCCGGGTGTTCTCCCGGCAGGAGCTGATGGAACGGGTGTGGAACT
Organism: Evtepia sp.; assembly: GCF_056797215.1. NCBI lineage: Bacteria > Bacillati > Bacillota > Clostridia > Eubacteriales > Evtepia > Evtepia sp. The sequence continues at coordinate 49,338 of NZ_JBQILM010000005.1, read as the reverse complement.
ATGAGGGCTATGTGGGGGATGTCCGGGGGGTGGATGTGGCCATCCGCCGCTTGCGGGAAAAGCTGGAGGACGACCCCGCCCAGCCACGGTTTATCCTCACCCGCCGGGGGGCGGGGTATCTCTTCCAACATGAGTAAGCGTAAGGGAGTGTGACGCCCGTGCTGCGAAGCCTGCACATGAAGCTGGTGTTGATTATGATCCTGCTGGTGGTCTGCTTGATGACCATTGCCGGGGCCTTTCTCACCAGCTCCATCAACCAATTTTATCTCAACGAATTTTACTCCCAGATGTCCGGGGTCTTTCAGGACACAGAGCTGGTCCGGGACCTCACCATCCAGACCGAGGGAGAGGAGGACGGAGGGCTTGCCATGGAGCAAGTCCTCAAGGCCTATATGGGCGCCCTGGGGGTGGATGGCCGGAACCGGAACTACTTCGTTCTCAGCGGTGGGGACCTGCGCTATCTGGCCGGGTCTGATGACGAGGAGGGGGCGGACTTGGAGGTTACCCCCAACTTGCTCATCGCCCTGAATGAGAAGCGGGAGGGCAGCGAGAGCGACCCCACTGCCGGTTACATGGACTTGGCGATCCCCGTCCACCGGGGGGGACAGGACTACATCATCTATATTCTGGACAGCCAGAACAACCTGCGCCAGCTCAACAGCGAAATCTTCCGTCTCATCATTGAAGCCCTGGGCTTTGGACTGGTGATTTCCGTGCTGCTGTCCTTCCTCCTCTCCCGCACCATGGTGACCCCCATCCGGGCCCTGACCCGTGGGGCCAAGCGGGTGGCCGAGGGGGACTTCGGCCATGAGATCCAGGTGGAGTCTCATGACGAGATCGGCGTACTCACCGGCACCTTCAACGACATGGCTGGACAGCTGAAAACCACCCTGGAAGAGGTGGAGAACGAGCGCACCAAGCTCAGCACCCTCTTCCTCCACATGACCGACGGGGTGGTGGCCTTCGACCGGGACGGGGAGGTCATCCACGCCAACCCGGCGGCGGAGGACATGCTAGGCCAGTCCATCCCCATCGGCGGCCCCATCCGTTACTTTGACCTCTTTGGGGAGATCACTGCTTTAGAAAAGGTGCTGAACTTGGAGGGGGATTGTCTGGAAAGCGAGATGGTCCGGGAGGACCGAAGCCTCCTCCTCCTTCTGGCTCCCTTCGACCGGGAGAAGCAGGCGGGGGTCTTGGTGGTGGTCCACGACGTGACCCAACAGGTGAAGAACGAGACCACCCGCCGGGAGTTTGTGGCCAACGTTTCCCACGAGCTGCGCACCCCCCTGACCAACATCCGCAGCTATGCAGAGACCATGGCGGAGACCCCGGACCTGCCCCCGGAGATGACGAAAAACTTCCTGGGCATTATCCTGGGGGAGAGCGACCGGATGACCCACATCGTCCAGGACCTGCTTACCCTCTCCCGCTTCGACTCCGGCTACAGCCAGCTTACCCTGACCCTCTTCCCCTTTGGGGAGGTGCTCCGGGATAGCTGCCAGGCGGTGCGCCTGGACGCAGAGCACCATGGCCACAGCTTGGAGCTGGTGGGGGACAGGAACCTGCCCAACATCCGGGCGGACCGGGAACGGGTGCTGCAAGTGATTATGAACATCCTCTCCAACGCCATCAAATACACCCCCGACGGCGGCCACATCCGCATGACCGCCGGTTGGCGGGAGGACATGGTGTGGGTGGAAGTGGCCGACGACGGCATCGGCATCCCTGACGGGGACCGGGAGCGGATTTTTGAACGCTTCTATCGGGTGGACAAGGCCCGCTCCCGGGAGTCCGGGGGGACAGGCCTGGGGCTGTCCATCGCCCAGGAGATCGTGGCCCGCCATGAGGGCAGCCTCACCCTGGTGGACAGCGACGGCCCCGGCACCACCGTGCGCATGGAGCTGAAGATCGGAGGGCCGGAGGCATGACGGCCAAGAGACGCCGGCTGGACCGGCTGCAAAACCTCCTCATCCTCCTGCTGGTCTGCTCGGCCCTGGTGCTCATCGGCCGGACGGGACTATTTCAAAGCACCCTGGGCCAGGAACGTGGTTTGGCGGGGGTGAGTGTCTCCGATGGCACGGAGACCACCGCCCTCTCCCAGAGTACCCCGGTGGCCCTGGCGGCCCAGGCTGGTGGGGAGCGGTACAGCCTCCAATATGACCAGGAGGCGGTGCGCGCTTGCTACACTGGAGGGCTGGAAGACCTGTTGGCCCAGGCCCTGACCACCATGGGGGATGCCGCCCAGGTGTCGGAACAGGACTGGCAGGCGGCGGTGAGCCAGGGGGAAAACTGGGTGTTCTATGACTTCCTCTACAACCTCTCCTTTTCGGGGAAAAACCAGGGCCAGGCCCGTTGCTTCCTGCTGACCTTCCACAATGGCCATGCCAACAGCCTCTACTATTATGTCAACCAGGACGGATACTACCGCGCCCCGGTGGATTCCAGCGGCTCCCCCAACAGCCTGCTGGGGGGGATGCAGGCTGTCGGCAGCCACTTTGCCTTTGAATTGGAGGAAGTGGAGCTGCCCTCTTACCAACTGGTGCGGGACCGCCCCCCCAACTGTCCGGTGTATGTCACAGCCAACCCTCTGGCGGGGCTGGACAACGACGGCCGGGGGGCCTTGTTGGAGCGCTTGTCCTTCAACCCCAAGGCGGTGTCTATCCATGAGACGGCGGACGGCACCCTGATCCACGAGGGGGCGGACAGCCTGCGCCTTCAGAAAAACGGCAAGCTCATCTACCACGGCGCGGAGAATGGGGAGGCCCGCTACCAGGCCCTTTCCGTCCGGGACCGGGACCTTCAGCGCAAGGCGGAAGAAATCCTCTCCCTGGTGTCTGTGGGCCAGGGGCAGCTGTGCTGCCAGGGGGTCACCAGCCTGGGGGACCAGGGGACGGAAGTGACCTTCTACTACCTCCTCAACGGGGCCCGGGTGAACCTCTGGGACAAGGACTATGGGGCACGCTTCGTCTTTCAGGGGAACAACCTGCTGTCCTATGAGATTTTCCTCCGGGACTACAGCCAGACGGAGCAGCGCTGTGCCATCCCCCCCCTGCGCCAGGCGGCGGCGGCGGCCCAGACCATGGGCCAGGGGGGCCGGGAGCTGCAAGTGTGTTACCAGGACAGCGGGGAAGAGTTTATTTACGCCCACTGGGCAGTGCGGGAGACGGAGTAAGGAGGCGGGAGCATGGAACGTTCCAAGTTAAAGCTGACAGTGATCCTCCTCCTAGCCATCCTCAATGTGGTGCTCCTGGGGAAGATCTTAGCCCAGGACCAGGCCAGCCGGGCCTATGCTGAGACGGGCCGGACCCAGGCGGTGGTCTATCTCCAAAACAACGGCATTGGGGTCCAGGAGGCTGCCGTCCCCTGGGAGAGCGGTTTGCGCAACAAACCGGCTGCGGAGCTGGTGCTCAATGGGGACCAGCTGCCGGAGGGGAAGCTCCCCCAGGCCTATGACATCCTGGAATTGCGGGGGGCGGAGACCTTGCTGACGCAATTCGTGGTGGGCTTGGCCTCCCTGGGGGAGACTTGTACGGCCATCCGGGAGATTCAGGAGGGATATTGGTATTCCAGCGATGGGAAGCAGGCCTTGCTAACGCCGGTGTGGCGGGTGGTAACGGACCGGGGGAGCTATCTGCTGGATGGCAATACGGGGACGTTGCGGCATCTTTATGAGTGAGAAAATAAAAGAAAACCGTGTCAGGATGGTTTGTCCTGACACGGTTTTGTGTTTCTATCTTTGATATTAGCCTTCCTCTTGGATGGCCTTGGCGTCGTCAATGGCCTTCTGCTGTGCGGCAGGGGGAGCCTCCTCATAGCGCACGAAGTGGAAGGAGAAGGAACCACGGCTCTGGGTGATGGAGCGCAGGTCGATGGCATAGGTGGTCATCTCAGCCATGGGCACCTCAGCTTCGAGGATTTGGTCCCCGTCGGGGGTGGGGTTCATGCCCATGACCCGGCCACGGCGCTTGTTCAGGTCGCCCATAACGTCGCCCAGATAGCTGTCGGGGATGGTGACCTTCAGCTCACCAATGGGCTCCAGAATGGTGGGGTTGGCGTTGGCGATGCCCTCTTTATAGGCCAGTTGTGCGGCGGTCTTGAAGGCCATTTCGTTGGAGTCCACGGGGTGGTAGGAGCCGTCGTACAGGGTGGCTTTCAGGCCCACCAGGGGATAGCCAGCCAACACGCCCCGGTTCACGGCGTCCCGCAGGCCCTTTTCCACGGCGGGGAAGAAGTTCTTGGGCACGGAGCCGCCGAACACTTCCTCGGCAAAGATCATTTCTTCGGATTCGTCCTGGGGCTCGAAGCGGATCCACACGTCACCGAACTGGCCGGAACCGCCGGTCTGCTTTTTGTGGCGGCCGTGGGCCTCCACGCTCTTGCGGATCTTTTCACGATAGGCCACCCGGGCGTCGGAGAGCTCAGCGTCTACGCTGAAGCGGCTTTTCAGGCGGGACACCAGCACGTCCAGCTGGATGTCGCCGGCGCCGGAGAGCACCACCTGGTGGGTCTCGGCGTTGTTGACGATGGTGAAGGTGGGGTCCTCCTCGTTCATGCGGATGAGGCCGGAGGCCACCTTGTCGTCCTGCCCCCGGGTCTTGGGGGAGATGGCCTTGGAGAAGCAGGGCTCGGCGAAGGGGATGGGGGCGGGCTTCACAGCGAACTTGGGGTCGCACAGGGCCTCGCCGGTTTTGAGGCGGTCCATTTTGCCGATGGTGCCGATGTCGCCGCAGATGATCTCCTTGACCTCGTCGTTCTTCTTGCCCTTCATGGTGTACAGGCGGCCCAGCTTTTCCGTGTTGCCGCTGGTGGTGTTCACCAGGCCCATGTCGGAGGTGAGCTTGCCGGAGAGGAGCTTGACGAAGGAGTATTTGCCATACTGGTCAGAGACGGTCTTGAACACAAAGGCCACAGTGGGGCCATTGGGGTCGCACTTGATCTCTACGGCCTCGCCGTTGTCATCCTGGCCCTGGACGGGGGCCACCTCATTGGGGGCGGGGGCCAGGTCCACGATGCAGTCCATCAGGTAGTTGGTGCCCAGGCCTGTGGCGGCGCTGCCGCAGACCACGGGGGCGATGCTGCCGTCCTTCACACCGGCTTTCAGGCCCTGGATGATCTCCTGGGCGCTGAGGCTGCCCTCGTCGAAGTATTTTTCCATCAGGGCTTCGTCCGCCCCGGCGGCAGCCTCCATGAGGGCGTCGTAGGCGGCGTCCACGTCCCCGGCGGCGTCGGCGGGGATGGGGGCCTCACCCTTTTCGTTGTAGGCTTTCTTGTGGAGCAGGTCCACGAAGGTGGTGACCACGCCGCCGGCCCCGACGATGGGGTGGACGATGGGGGTCACGGCGGTGCCGAACTTCTCCTTCAGGGCGTCCACGGTGCCGTTGAAGTCGGCGTTCTCCTCGTCGCAGCGGGAGATATAAATCATCCGGGGCATATTCCGTTCCCGGAGCATTTTCCAGGCCCGGTCGGCGCCCACGCTGAGGCCGTCCTTGGCGGAGCAGACCATCACGCCGGTGTCGGCGGCGTAGAGAGCGGAGCACACTTCACCGGCAAAGTCGAAGTTGCCCGGCGTATCCAGCACGTTCAGCTTGTGATCCCGGTAGGTGAGGGGGGCACAGGCCATGGAGATGGAGATCTGGCGCTTTACTTCCTCCTGGTCGTAGTCGCAGGTGGTGTTGCCGTCGGGAGTTTTGCCCAGGCGGTCAATGGCCCCAGTGAGGAAAAGCATGCTTTCAGCCAGAGAGGTCTTTCCGTTGCCGCCGTGGCCCAGCAGGCAGACGTTGCGGATCTTGTCGGTGGAATAGCTCATAACTGTGTTCTCTCCTTATTTAGACTAAAGCGGGAGGATTGGTCCCGCGCCATAACGGGGGAAATGGCTTCATAAGATTAAGTATACAACAAGAGGCAGGAACTGACAACAGAAAAAACAGAAAAAACGGGAAAATTTTTGGCAAAAGCGCCGGGACTTCCCCTCAATCCTCCCCGGGCGGGTCTTTCAGCTCCCGTTTGATACCGGCGGTGACCCGGTAGACGTCCTCTAAGGTGGTGATTTTGGAGATTTCTCCCTTCCAGTAGGCGGCGTGGGGCACACCCTTTAAGTACCAGGCATAGTGTTTCCGGGCTTCCAGACAGGCAATGCGCTCCCCCTTGTGTTGGGCGGCCAGCTCAAATTGGTGTACAGCTGTATCGCAGCGCACCGACAGGGGAGGCAGGGGGGGGATCTCCTGGCCGTGGATGGCCGCCAGGGCTTGCTGGAACAGCCAGGGGTTGCCAAAGACGCCTCGGGCCAGCATCACCCCGTCCGCCCCGGTATAGGATAGGATACGGGCGGCGTCCCGTCCAGAGAACACGTCCCCGTTGGCGATGAGGGGGATGGAGAGCTGTTGCTTCATCTCCCGGATGGCATCCCAGTTGGCGGTGCCGGCGTACATCTGCACCTTGGTGCGGCCGTGGAGGGTGATGGCCGCCACCCCCAGCCCTTCCAGGGCTTTGGCCAGCTCAAAACAGACGATGCTGCCCTTGTCCCAGCCCAGGCGCATTTTCACCGTGACCGGCTTGCCCCTGGCCCCCTTGAGGACGGCCTCGGCCACCTGACAGGCCTTGTCCAAATCCTTGAGCAGACCGGAGCCGTCGCCGTTGTTGGCGATCTTGGGCACAGGGCAGCCCATGTTGATGTCAATGAGGTCCGCTGTGGTCTCCTCTGCCACAATAGCGGCGGCCTCTTCCATGCAGCTGGGGTCGCTGCCAAAGAGCTGTACCCCGGCGGGGTGCTCCTCTGGGCCCAGCTCCATCAGGGGGCGGGTCTTTTTGTCCTGGTAGCACAGGGCCTTGGCGCTGACCATTTCACTAAAGGTGCAGCCTGCCCCCAGTGCCCGGCACACGGCCCGAAAGGCGATGTCCGTGACCCCCGCCATGGGGGCCAGGAGCAGGGGGGTGGGGAGGGGGATGGGACCGATCTGCATGGGGAACGCCTCACTTTCAAACAACAGGGGGTTTCCTGCATCTTACCATAAACCCTGGGGGTTTGACAAGTGGGCGGATTGTTGCTATAGTGTGGGAACTAGGTTCAAAAGCTTGGAGGGAGCAGGAGATGAGGGAGAAAGAGACCCCGGTGAAATCCCGGCCCAAAGACCACATCCTCCGGCGGCTGTATGCGGAGCTGCGTTTTTCTGGGGAGAGCCTGCGCATCAACGGCCGTGCCATGGTGTTTGCCCTGGCGGTGGGGGTGGTGGTGGGCCTGTGCGGTGGCAGCTTCGTCTACCTGCTGGGCCAGGCGGAGCTGCTGTGCAACGACAGTGCTTGGGCATCGCTGCTGCTGCCCTTGGCGGGGCTGGTGGTGGTGTGGCTTTACCGCCGGGGCGGCATCAAAACCGCCGGGGGGACGGACCTGATCGTCCAGGCAGCCCGGGGGGAACAGCCGGTGTCCCGGCTGCTGGCCCCGGTGATTTTCCTCTCCACCCTGCTCACCCACGCCTTTGGCGGCTCCTCGGGACGGGAGGGGGCGGCCTTACAGCTGGGAGGGTCCCTGGCAGAGCTGGTGCGCAAGGGTTTCCGGATTGGGGATGAGTTCTCAGACCTGGCTATCATGACCGGTATGAGTGCGGGGTTCTCCGCGGTCTTTGGCAACCCCATTTCTGCCGCTATTTTCGCGTTGGAAATCTCCTGCGTGGGCATCCTGCCCTTGGGGGCTATGTTTCCCTGCGTGGTGGCCTCCCTCACCGCCAAGACCGTGGCCCGGACCCTGGGCAGCCGGGGGGTGAATTTTTACATCCACTCCCCCGGCGCGGATTTGCTTTTTTATGGCCAGGTTTTGATTCTGGCCGCTGCCTGCGGCCTGCTGAGTATCCTGGTGTGCTATACTTTTTCCGGGATACGCACCGGGCTGGAACGGCTGCTGCCCAACCCCTACCTCCGGGTATTGGCCGGGGGGAGCGTGGTGGTGGTGCTGACCCTGCTGATGGGCACCAAGCTGTATTTGGGCACCGGGGAGGGCATCATTGCCGCTGCCATCAACCGGGGGGAGGGCCATCCTCTGGACTTCTTGTTGAAGCTCTTCTTCACCGCCCTGACCTTGGGGGCGGGGCTGAAGGGGGGAGAAATCGTCCCCTCCTTCGCCATTGGCGCGGCCTTTGGCTGTGCCGTTGGCCCCTTGCTGGGCCTGCCTGCCCACTACGCCGCTGCGGTGGGGATGATCGCCCTGTTTTGCGCCGTGACCAACTGTCCCCTCACCGCCCTGGTGCTGAGCTTTGAGGTGTTCTCCTTCTGCAACGCCGGGGGGTTCCTTTTGGCGGTGTCCGCCAGCTTCCTGTTCTCCGGCTATGGGGGGCTGTACGCCAAGCAGAAGTTTGCCTTTTCCAAAACGGCAGACGCCGGGGGGACCCTCCACTATTCCAGGGACCACCGCCCCCCTAACGCCCCCAGATAAAATTCCCTAGGTTCTGTGGGCCTCCTCTGGTAAAATGCCTTCCATACTTTACCAGAGGAGGAAACGCCTATGAAGTATGTGTGGAAGGGAATGGCCACCCTGGCTGTCACCCTGCTTGTCCTCAGCGGCTGTGGTGGGGAGGCACCGGAAGCGGCCCAGGTACCAGAGCCGGCGGAGGACCAGCTCCGGGCGGGGGTCACCCAGGAGCTGGAACGGATCAAAGCCCTGAGCCGGGGCACCATGGGGGGCCTGGGGTCGGAGACGGTGGTGTCCCTAGAGGACTACACCGTAGACCCCCAGGCCCTGATCCAGGCGGCCATGGCCGAGTTTGATTACCGCATTGAGCAGGTGGCCCTCAACGAAGGGGAGACTGCCGCCGATGTGACCATGCGTTTCACCATCAAGCCCACGGGCAAGGCGCTGGTGGGGTGGTTGGAGTCCCAGGACCGGGCTCAGCTCTCCGACCTGGCTACCCTGCCCAAGGAAGAGCTGGGGCGGCAGCTCCGGGTGGACCTGGTAAAAGCCATCCACGCGGCCCCGGCGGTGGAGACCAGCTTGGTGCTGCCCTGGGCCTACATAGAGGGGTGCTGGACCCTCACCCAGGAGGGACAGGAGGCCCTTACCGCTCTGTTTTTGGGAGAAGGGGTTTGACGGCTCAAAAAACTTTTTGGAACGCACTGCATAATCTCCCCTGCCTGCGCCAAACTAGCTCCTGAGGTGATAAAACATGACCGAAAAGGAACTTTTGTATGTGGAAGATGCCCTGGGCCATGAGCAGTACTTCCAAACACAGTGCAAGCAGACGGCCCAAGACCTGAAAAATGCCAAGCTCCGCGCCTGCGTGGAGGACATGGCCAAGAAGCACCAGCAGCTCTTCCAGAGCTTCTATGACCTGCTGTAAGGGAGGGACGGACAGTGAACGACAAGAACCTGATGGAGAACATCCTCTTATTGGAGAAGGGCGGCTGCGACCTTTTCCTCCACGGCACCATCGAGTCCGGTACGGAGAACGTACACCAGGCCTTCCAGACGGCCCTGAATGCCTCCCTAAACATGCAGGACAGCATCTACGATGAGATGACCGACATGGGCTGGTATCCTACCCAGCAGGTGGAGCAGAAGAAAATCAACACCGTGAAACAGAAGTTCAGCGCCCAGAGCCAGAGCGCGCAGTAAACAAGTCAGGGCCGGCAGCAAAGCTGCCGGCCCTTAGCGTATCAAGGTCCTGTAGAAACTATGCCTGCAGGCCGGTGGTACAGCTTACAGTCCGCTTGCCCACGCAACCACAGCGTCGGTGTTGTCCTCTGGTTCTCCATCCACCTTCAGGACGGGGCAGACCAGATTTCCACCGCACTCCGTGACTTTTTTGCTCAGAATGTCCGCGGCCCAGCAGAAATAATCCTCATAATTTTCCTTGTCTCCCAGGCCAAAGACGGCTACATTTTTCCCCTTGAGCAATGCGGGGGTCATCCTGTCCTGATAGTAGGGGATGAAATCCTCTTGCAGCTCGCCCAGGCCCATGGTGGAGCAGCCGTACAAAACCAGGTCAGACTCTGCCACGACGCTGTCGTCCTTCACGTCAGTGACATAGACCACCTGAACATCATAGCCTTGCATGGTTTCTGCGATTTTGTTGGCCACCGCCTCTGTGTTACCGGTGGTGCTGCCAAAGATAATTGTTGCTTTCTTCATTTGAGAACACTCCAATCTAGTTAGTTGATGCTAACTGGTATACAGAGATATTAGCATAGGCTAACTGAATTGTCAAGAGGAAAAATACATCCGGCAGGTCCACTTGCATGAAAAAACGCCGGCAGGAGGCGGTTCGGGCATCCTGCCGGCGGCTATGTTTCCCTATTTTTGCCCCTTGGTGAGCATGGACAGCAAGCGCTCCATCTGCCGGATTCCCGCACTCTGGGAACGGATGATGGACTGAAGGATGGGCTGCAATTCCTCGCACAGGGGGAAGCGCAAGGCGTTGTCCGCCATCTGGATGGCCCCCTGGTGGTGGGGGATCATCTCCCGGATGAAGTTGGCGTTGATGTCGTTGGTGGCTTTGGCCTGGGCCATCCGGCAGAACATTTGGCGGCTGACTTGCTCGAACTGACGGGCGTAGAGCCCCAGGTCTTGGGGGCTGCTGGTGCAGGCCATGCAGTGCTCCAAGGCGGCTTCCATGGCGGCAATGCTCTGGTTCTGCTCTTGGATGATACCCTGGGCCACCTCTTGCAGGGGGACGAAGGTGGTGTAGTGCAGGATATTCTGGGCCATTTCTATGGCCCCCTGGTGATGGGGGATCATCTGGACGATGAAGTTATAGGAGACGCTGTCCCGCAGGGCCGCGCTGGTCATCCCCTCCTCCATCTGGTCCAAGATCTCATAGAAGTTGCTCAAATAGGTTTTCGTGACGTTGCTGAATGTCTGGGACATAGGTACTCGACTCCTCTCTGCCCCCATTGTATGGGGGAGAGAGAAAAATGTGCTATAGAGCGGGGGGATGAGGAATCCTGGGGTTCAAGGCCGGTTGTTGTCCCCCATTCACACAGGGCATCCCCAATAGGGATCAGGGACAGGGTGCAACTGAAGCCTGTGTCCCCCAGGTGTTCCTGTGCAATGCATCGTTCCAGCATGGTAGAGGCGCTTTCCTTTGGGTAAGTGTCACACCTAAAGGTGCGTACTTGATTTTTGTTCTGTTCTTGTTACAATCATATCATTGACTGTGGGGGTACGTCAAGCTCCACAAATACGGGAGGTAGAGCTTTATGAGCGGGAATATCGTTATTTTGAATGGCAGCCCTCGGAAGAAGGGGAACACAAGCACCTTGGTGCAGGCGTTCCGGGAGGGGGCGGAGAGCGCCGGACATCAGGTGACGGAGCTTTTCCTGGGGGATTTGGAAATCCACGGCTGCAAGGGTTGTTTTGGCGGACATAGCGGCAAGGAGTATCCCTGCGTGCAGCGGGACGGCATGGAGAAGCTATACCCGGCGGTGCGAGACTGTGACGTGATCGTGCTGGCGTCCCCGCTGTATTACTGGAGCCTGAGCGGCCAACTGAAAACGGCCCTGGACCGGCTGTTCGCCCTGGAGGAGGCGGAGGGCAATCTCCTTCGGGGGAACGGCCGCTCCTGCGCCCTGCTGATGGCGGCGGAGGGCACTGGCTTTGACGACGTGGTTCTGTACTACGACCATCTCATGGAGCATTTGCAGTGGAAGGACCTGGGCAAGGTCCTCTGCGGCGGTGTGATGGAGGTGGGGGATATCACGGGCAGAAGCGAGCTCCAGGACGCTTACGCTTTGGGGCGATCCATCACCTAAGCACAGAGAAAACACAAAAACAGGTCATCCAAACGGTGGGACAACACCGTTTGGATGACCTGTTTTTTCTGCCGGGAGCCCTCAGCCCCTGGCGAAATATTCCCTGGTCTGCTCCACGTTGTGGGCGATCTCTGCCTTGAGGGCGTCGAAGGAGGGGAACTTGCGCTCCTCCCGGAGGTATTCATAAAACTCCATCTGAATCTTCTGGCCGTAGAGGTCCCCGTCGAAGTCCAGGATGAAGCCCTCGATGGTCAGTTCCAGCCCGTCGTCTACCGTGGGGCGGTTGCCCACATTGGTGACGGCGATGTGCTCTTGTCCGTTTTCCAGCCGTACCCTGGTGGCATAGACCCCCTTGGCTGGGGCCAGGACGTTCTGTCCCAGCTTCAGGTTCACCGTGGGGAAACCCAGGGTGGTGCCCAGTTTCTTCCCGTGGGACACATGGTCGCTGAGGGTATAGGGATGCCCTAAAAACTCGTTGGCCCGCTGGATTTCCCCTTGGGCGATGAGGGAGCGGATATAGGTGGAGGAGACGGTGATGCTGTCCTGCTCCACCTTGGGGATGATGTCACAGCCAATGCCCAGCTCCTTGCAGGTCTCCTGCAAGCGCTGGGGGTTGCCCTCCCCCTTATAGCCAAAGTGGTAGTCGTGTCCGGCCACCAGGTGGACGGCGTGTAGGTTATGCACCAAGGTTTCCTCTAAAAAAGTCCGCCAGGGCTGCTTCATGAAGTCCGGGGTGAAGGGTTGGACGATCACGTCCTGGATGCCATAATAGTGGCGCATCAGGTCTGCCCGGTCCTCCGGGGAGGAGATCAGGGGCGTGGGCTTGCCCAGGATCACGTCCTGGGGATGGGGGTCGAAGGTAAAAGCAGCGGGGACAGCGCCTGTGGCCTCGGCCACCTCGGCGGTCCGGTGCAGCAATGCGCCGTGGCCTTTGTGGACCCCGTCGAAAAAGCCCAGGGCAATGACTCGTGTTTGCTCGTCCATAGTTACACCTCGAAAAAGCTCTTGATGGTTGTCAGACGGCCCCGCTCTAGCCGGGCCAGGGCCAGGAATTCCTGCCGGGAGCTGTAAACCCGATAGGTTCCGTCGCGCCCGTCCAGGGAGAGGGGGCTGCCGTTGCGCAGCCGCTTCTCCGCCGCGCCCTCTTTCAAAAGGAGGATGGGATGGCCGGCGAAATAGCTGTCCACCGGCAGCAGCAGGGCGGTGGGATCCTCTGCCTGGGCCACCTGCTCTAAGGTTACAGCCTCGTTTAGGGAAAAACCTGCCGAGCGGGTCCGCCGCAGGGCGGCCAGGGTGCCACCGCAGCCCAGGGCCTGTCCGATGTCGTGGCAGAGGGTGCGCACATAGGTCCCCTTGGAGCACAGCACCCGGAGGGTGAAGTCCGTGGGGGAGGGCTGGTCCAGCAGTTCCAGTTCGTGAATGGTGATGGGCCGGGGAGTCCGCTCCACCTCCTGGCCCCGACGGGCCAGCTCGTAGAGCTTTTTCCCCTCCCGCTTGATGGCGGAGTACATGGGCGGGACCTGTTGGATGTCCCCCCGAAAGCCCGCTAGGGCTTCCTCCACCGCCTCCCGTGTCGCGGTGATGGGTTGGGTGGAGAGGATGGTGCCGGTGATGTCCTGGGTGTCGGTGACAGTCCCCAGGCGCAGGGTGGCCAGGTATTCCTTCTCCCGTTCCGCGGCGAACTCCACCGCCCGGGTGGCCCGCCCCACAAACACCGGCAGGACACCGGTAGCCATGGGGTCTAGGGTTCCTGCGTGGCCGATGCGCCGCTCATGGAGAAGCCCCCGGAGCTTGGCCACCACGTCATGGGAGGTCCAGTCCCCGGGCTTGTCGATGATGAGGATGCCGTTAGCCATGGCGCACCGCCTGGATGGCCTCCATCAGGGCGTCGTGGACCTCCTTGGGGGAGCCGGGGATCATGCACCCTGCCGCCGCTGGATGGCCGCCCCCGCCAAAGCGGGCGCAGACGGCGGAGGCGTTGAGGCTCTTCCCGTCGGTGCGCAGGGAGACCTTACAGCCCCCCTTTGGCAGCTCCTTAAGGGTTACAGCATTTACTACCCCGGACAGCAGGCCGATGAAGGAGGAGATGTCGTCTAAATCCTCCTCGGTGGCCTTTAAGTCCTGGACAAGGGCCTGGGTGACGTAGGCAAAAGCCAAGGTACCCTCCTCCTCCAAGTCCATTTCCTCCACCAGGCGGCTCTCCACCAGGATACGGGTACGGCTCTTGATTCGGAAGTGGCGCTTGTTCACCCACTGGGTATCACAGCCGGATTCCATAAGCGCGGCGGCAATGCGGTGGGTCTGGGGGGTGGTGTTGGAGTAGACGAAACAGCCCGTATCCGTAGCGATGGCCATATACAGGGGAAGGGCAATCTCCGGGGTGATGGAGACGTTCAAAAGGCCGAAGATACGAAACAGCAGTTCCCCGCAGGCAGCACAGCTGGGGTCTACACAGTTGTTTTGCGCATACCCCTCGTTGGAGCCGTGGTGGTCCAGTGCCAAGACAATCTTGTCCTGGTAGGGCTTGGCGCTTTTGGGGAGCATCCCCAGGGAGGCGGTGTCCACGCTGACCACCTGTTTGGGCACAAAGCCTTTTGGGGCCAGCACCCCTTCAAAATAGGGGTCAAAGAGATGGTGGGCGTCCTCGTTGGGAAGGACGTAGGCGGCCTTGCCCAACTGCCGCAGGGCCAGGCACAGGGCCACGGCACAGCCGATGGTATCCCCGTCCGGGCGGCGGTGGGTGAGGATGAGCACGTCCTCTAGCCCGCCCAGGAGGGCGGCGGCTTCTCGCTCAGTCATGGTGCTCCTCCGCCTCCTTGCGCTCAATGTCGTTGAGCAGTTTTAGGATATGTGCGCCCTGGTCAATGGAGTCGTCCTCCTGGAAGATCAGCTCCGGGGTGTGGCGCAGGGAGAGGGCCCTCCCCAGCTCCCGGCGCAGGTAGCCCCCAGCCGAGCGCAGGCCCTTCAAGACCTCCTTGCCGTCCTCCTTGTTCAGGACACTGACGTATATTTTCGCGTAGTGGAGGTCCGGGGTGGTGTCCACCCGGACGATGGACACCAGGCCGTGGACCCGTGGGTCCTTCACCGAGCGCAGCAGGTCGCTGAGCTCCCGTTGGATCTCCTCGTTGATGCGTCCGATTCGATTGGAGGCCATAGGATCACACCTCGATCTGCTCCATCACGAAGGCTTCAATGATGTCGCCCACCTTGATGTCGCTGTATTTCTCAATGCTGATGCCGCACTCGTAGCCCTGGGCCACTTCCTTCACAGAATCCTTGAAGCGTTGGAGGGAGGCCACGTTGCCCTCGTGAATCACGATGCCGTCCCGCACCAGACGCAGCTGGGCGGAGCGCAGGATCTTGCCCTCGGTGACGTAGCAGCCGGCCACGATGCCCACGCCGGTGATCTTGTAGACCTCCCGGACCTCCACGCTGCCCAAGGCCACTTCCTTGAACTTGGGGGAGAGCATGCCCTTCATGGCGGATTCCATCTCGTTGATGCAGTCGTAGATGACCCGGTACATCCGCATATCCACCTTGTTCCGGGCGGCGGAGTCCTTGGCGGCGGCATCGGGGCGGACATTGAAGGCCACGATGATGGCGTTGGAGGTGGAGGCCAGCATCACGTCGGATTCGTTGATGGCGCCCACGGCGCAGTGGATCACCCGCACCCGGACCTCCTCGTTGCTCAGCTTTTCCAGGGAGCTCTTGATGGCCTCGGCGGAGCCCTGGACGTCGGCCTTGACGATGATGTTCAGGTCCTTCAGCTCGCCCTGCTGGATCTGAGAGAACAAATCGTCCAGGGTGACCTTCTGGCTTCCGGCGCTGGCGGCCATTTTGTTTTCATGCTTACGCTGCTCCACCAATTCCCGGGCCATACGCTCGTCGGCCACGGCGTGGAAGTCGTCCCCGGCGCCGGGGACCTCGCCCATGCCTGTGATCTCCACAGGGACGGAGGGACCGGCCAGGTTGATCTTCCGGCCTTTGGCGTCGGTCATGGCGCGGACACGGCCTACGGCAGTCCCGGCGATGATGACGTCCCCCTGGTGGAGGGTACCCTTCTGCACCAGCAGGGTGGCGATGGGGCCCCGGCCCTTGTCCAAACGGGCCTCGATGACGGCGCCGTGGGCGGAGCGGTTGGGGTTGGCCTTCAGCTCCCGCATCTCGGCGGTGAGGGCCACCATCTCCAGCAGGTTGTCGATGCCCATGCCGGTTTTGGCGGAGATGGGGCAGCAGATGGTGTCACCGCCCCATTCCTCTGTGACCAGGCCGTATTCGGTGAGCTGCTGCTTCACCCGGTCGGGGTTGGCTTCGGGCTTATCCATTTTATTGATGGCCACGATCACAGGGATTTCTGCGGCCTTGGCGTGGTTGATGGACTCCACCGTCTGGGGCATGATGCCGTCGTCGGCAGCCACCACCAGGATGGCGATGTCGGTAATCATGGCGCCCCGGGCACGCATGGCGGTGAAGGCCTCGTGGCCAGGGGTGTCCAGGAAGGTGATGGGCTTGCCCTTCACCTCCACCTGATAGGCGCCGATGTGCTGGGTGATGCCGCCGGCCTCGCCCTCGGCGACCTGGGAATGGCGGATATAGTCCAGCAGGGAGGTCTTGCCGTGGTCCACGTGGCCCATGACCACCACCACGGGGGCCCGGGAGACCAGGTCCTCTTCCTTGTCCTCGGCGGTGTCGATGAGCTTTTCCTCAATGGTGACAATGACTTCCTTCTCCACCTTGCAGCCCAGCTCTTCGGCGATGATGGCGGCGGTGTCGAAGTCGATGATATCGCTGAGGGAGGCCATGACGCCGTTCTTGATGAGGCACTTTACCACATCTGCCCCGGTCTTTTTCATCCGGGAGGCCAGCTCGCCCACGCCGATCTCGTCGGGGATTTTCACGGTGAGGGGGGTCTTTTTGGCGATCTCCAATTGGAGCCGGCGCATCTTCTCCTGCTCCTCCTGGCGGCGCTTGTTGCCAAAGTTCCCGCCCCGGCGCTGGTTGCCCCGGTTCTGGATCTTCTGCTTGCCGCTCTGCATCCGGTTGGCCCGTTCCGGGGCCAGCTTTTCCAGCTTTTCGTCGTATTTGTCCAGGTTGACGTCGCCGCCCTTGCGGGTGTCCACCAGCTTCTTTTCCGGCACGCGGGTGGTGGGCTTCTGGGGCTGGGGGGCCTCCGCCTTGGGGGCGTTGCCCTGGTTCTGGCGGGCTGCCTTGTCCTTGGTGGGTTCGGCCTTGGGGGCATTCTTGCCGCCCTTGGGGGCGGATTTGCCCTTGCCGTCCTTGCTGCCTTCGGCCTTATCCTTGCCCTTGCCGCTGTCGCCCTTGGCTGCCTTGGGCTTGGGGGCGGGGGCGTTGGCAAAGACGGTTTCCAGGCTTTCCACCTGGTTATGCTGGGTGAGATACTCAAAGATGATGGAGAGCTCCTTGTCCTCCAGCACCTGCATGTGGTTCTTGGGCGTGGTAGCGTACGTGCTGAGGATTTGGGTGATGTCCTTGGTCTGCTTCCCAAAATCCTTGGCTACCTCATGCACACGATATTTTTCAAAACTCAAATAAGCCACCTCCGTTATGGCCGCTGGGCGCTCTGGCCTGCGGCCTATGCCTCACCGGCCCTTGAAAGGCCGGGATCACTTTTTCTTCTCCTGCTTCCCTTGGCTGGGACGTTTCTTCCGGGCCTGGGTCGCTTTGCGGCGCTGTTTGGCCCGGGCGGCCCACTGGGCCAGGGTATCTCTCCCCTGGCCGTAGGCCTCTGGGTCTAACTGGGCCAGCTTTTCCGCCACCGAGGCGGCCAGACCTACGTCGGTGAGGGCCACCATGGCGCAGCTCTTCCGGCCCAGGCAGGCCCCCAGGGCCGTCTTGTCCAGGGGCAGGGGCAGGGTTATGGTCTTTACGGCTTGGGTGAACTGGTGAGCCCGGCGGATGGTGTTGTCCGCAGCGTCGCAGGCCAGCAGCAGCAGGTACGCTTTGTGCGCCCGGCAGGCCGCCCCGACTGGCTCCTCCCCCACGGCAAGCCGTCCCGCTCTGAGCGCCAGGCCCAGAAGGGAGGTCATGCTATCCATCCGTGCCGCCCCCTTCCATCTGGCCCTCTAGCGCATCGTAGACCTCCCCGGGGATGGGGAGGCTGAAGGCGCGTTCCAGGGCTTTGGACTTGCGCACCTTCTTCAGGCAACTGGGGTCAGGGCAGAGGTAAGCGCCCCGGCCGGGCTGTTTGCCGTGGAAGTCCAAGGAAATCTCCCCCTGGGGAGAGCGGACCACCCGGATCAGCTCCCGCTTGGGCTTCATTTCCCGGCAGCCAAGGCATTGCCGCAATGGGATTTTTTTTGGCATGGGGACGCCTCCTTTTTTATCGTAACCAACAGGCGGATAAGCCGCCTGGGGTTCTTACAGGGTATCTTCGCTGTTCTCTTCCTCCGGCTGGGACACCTCTGCTGGGGCTGCGCTGTCCTCAGCCTCGGGGCTGTCCTCTTCCAGCATTTCCGCCTCCGAGTCGGTGGCGGGGGCCTCGGTGCCCACGGCTGGTTCTGTTTCTTGGGAATCTTCCTCGGGATCAGCAGGGTCAGCCGTCATGCTGTCCGCCAGGTCTGCTTCCAGACCGTCTTCCTCGGGGAAGCTGTCGTCCTCTTCCAGGGCTGCCTGGGCCTCGGCCAGGGCGGCTTCGGCGGCGGCAGCGGCGTCCTCTTCCTCCCACTCGTGGGCGGAGGACTGGGACTTGATGTCGATTTTATAGCCGGTGAGCTTGGCGGCCAGGCGGGCGTTTTGGCCCTCCTTGCCGATGGCCAGGGAGAGCTGGTCGTCGGGGACCATCACCCGGCAGCTCTTGCTCTCCTCCCTGGGGACGACGGAGAGCACGTCGGCAGGGGAGAGGGCGGCGGCGATGTACACCGCCGGGTCGTCGTTGTATTTGATGATATCTACCTTTTCGTTGAGCAGCTCCGCCACCACGTTGTTCACCCGCTGGCCCTTGGGGCCTACGCAGGCGCCGATGGGGTCCACGTTCTCGTCGGCGGACCACACCGCGATTTTGGTGCGGCTCCCGGCCTCCCGGGCGATAGAGCGGATTTCCACGGTGCCGTCGTAGATTTCCGGCACTTCCAGCTCGAACAGGCGCTTTACCAGCCCCGGATGGGTCCGGGAGATGAGCACCTGGGGGCCCCGGCTGGCCCGGCGGACCTCCACCACATAGACCTTGATGCGCTCCCCTTCCCGGATGACCTCCCCCCGGACCTGCTCGGAGGGGGAGAGGTAGGCGTCGGTGGTCTCACCGTTGCTGGAAATGCGCAGGGACACGGCCCCGTTGCGGGGGTCCACCCGGGTGACGGTGCCCAGGAGCATTTCGTGTTCCTTGGAGCTGAACATGTCATAGATCATGTTGTGCTCCGCCTCACGCATTCCCTGGATAATCACCTGGCGGGCGGTTTGGGCGGCGATGCGGCCGAAGTTGCGGGGTTTGATCTCCATGCGCACCACGTCGCCGATCTGGGCGGTGGGGAGGCTGGCACGGGCTTCGGTGAGGGAAATCTCCGTATAGGGGTTATCCACTTCTTCCACCACGTCTTTTTTGACAAACATACGGACGGTGCCGGCGGCCTCGTTGGCGTCGATCATCACATTGTCGGTGATGCCCTCGTGGTCCCGCTTATAGGCGGTAATCAGGGCCTGGGTGATCTTCTCCATCATATAACTTTTAGGGATGCCCTTTTCCTGTTCGATGAGGGCGATGGCGGCGAAAAATTCTGCGCCGTCTAGCTCGTTGCTCTTTGCTGCTTTCGCTGATCTTTTAGCCATGGCGAAATATTCTCCTCATTGCAATTGCATAAACTATATCTGAAGGGTCAAAGGGGTTCAAAAACTCAAGTGCAGGCGCACAACGGCCACGTCTTTCTTGGGCAGGGTCACCTGTTCCCCGTCCAGATCCAGGACCACATCCCCGCCGTCATAGCCCATCAGGGTGCCGGTGCAGCTCTTTTGGCCGTTCACCGCCTGGTAGAACTTCACGTCCACCTGGGCCCCCAGGTAGGCGGCGAAATGCTCCGGCTTTTTCAGGGGCCGGTCGGCGCCAGCGGAGGAGACCTCAAAGGTGTAGGCGTCCTGGATAGGGTCGGCTTCGTCCAGCAGGGGGTCCACGGCGCGGCTGACGGCCTCGCAGTCGTCAATGGACACGCCGCCTTCCTTATCGATATACAGGCGCAGGTACCAGCTCCCGGCCTCTTTGAGATATTCCACATCCCACAGGGAGCAGCCGTTGTCCTCCACCACGGGTCGGGCCAGGTCAGTCACCAGTTCAGTGATCTTAGACATGAGAAACCTCCATAAAGAAAGAGCGGGGCAAGCCCCACTCTCTTATACTTCCATCTTGAAAACACGCTTATTATACCACGCCGGGGGGATGCTTGCAAGGGGCTTGGGTCAAATTCATGAAAAAATATGGAGGGATTTGCAAACAATAGAAGGGACGCCCCGCCAATGCCCGTCCAGGAGGCATAGTGCCGGCCTTTTGAGGATAAGGTATCGTGTATATGGCGATGTTGGGGAAAATGTGAAGGAATTATAAACAATGGAAAAACTTCCCCTGGGGGCCTTGCCGAAAAACCTTCCTTTATGTATAATGGTTAAAATTATAACGTGGGACACCATGGGGATGCAGGCGCATCCTTGCGGAAGAGGAGTAAAAGGAGGACCCGATTTTGGCTCAAACTCCAAATGATTATCACCGGAACCGCCCCTCTGGCGGGTCGAGAGACTCTCAGGGCAGGTATCCGAACCGAAATATAGATGGGCAGAACAGGAATCAACAGTCAGAACTGGACTATGAGTGGCTGTCCTATGACGACCAGCCCCGGCGCAGAGGGGAGAGCCGCAGTGCTTACGACAGCTGGGAGGATGGGCCCTACCGGGGGGGCGGACAGCACCGCGCCTCGTCCTCCGGCCCCGCCCCAGGGGGGAATGGGCCCAGGAAGAAGAAACGAAAGAAAAAGGGACACGGAGTCTTGAAGGCCATCTACGGCACCGTTGTGATTTTGGCGGCGGTGATTGTGGTGTGTTACGGCGTCTATAAAGTCGTCCTGCCTGCCCCGGAGATTCCCGCGGACAACATCGGGAACCAGCAGATGCAAGAGGGCGTGGCCCCCAGGGTGGGCGGCGGCCTCTATCCACGCAGGGAGCAGACCTATACCTTCCTGCTCACCTGCCCCGACCAGGAGAGCGGCAACGCCGACGCCATCATGGTGGTCACCTATGACGTGCCAAACCAGAAGCTGGGGATGCTCTCAGTTCCCAGGGATACCCTGGTCAAGGAGGACTATCCGAAGATCAATGCCTCCTATCATGGTGGCATTGAAAACTTGGAGCGGGTGGTGACGGAGCTGCTGGGGATCCCCATCGACTTCACGGTGGAGATCGACCTGAACGGCTTCATTCAACTGGTGGACGCCGTGGGGGGCATTGACTTTGACGTCCCGGTGGAGATGTATTATGAGGACTACACCCAGGACCTGGAAATTTACTACCAGCCGGGGATGCAGCACTTGACCGGCCAACAGGCTATGGAGATTTGCCGCTTCCGAAAGAATCCTGATGGCACTGGCTACCCCTTGGGGGACGTCCAGCGCTCGGAGACCATCCAGAACGTGATGAAAACCGTGGCAAAAAAGGTTGTTTCCTGGTCCAGCATCACCAAGGTCAATGACTATTTGAAGATATTCCAGGACAATGTGAAAACCAACCTCAGCGCCACCAATATGGCATGGTTCGCCAGCCAGGCTCTGAGCTTGGATTTGGGCACAGGGATCCAAGGGGGCACCCTGCCAGGGGATGGTACGGTGAAATACAGGGATGTGGACTGGTGTTATCAGCTCTATCCAGAGGAAGCCCTGACCCTGATCAACGACCTGGTGAACCCCTATACCCAGACCATGAGCCTGACGGATTTGAATATCTTCCAGGCAAAGAAATAAGGGAAACAAAAAGCGGAGGGATGGCCCTCCGCTTTTTTAGTCTTTTTGTGTGGGGAAGTGGGGGACATCAGTGGAAGGGATGAAGCCCCCAAGCCTCCCGCAGGCCTTCCAGCTCCCGTACCGTGGATTCCGGCATCACCCGTGTACAGTTCAGGGCGTTCAAGTGCAGGCTCACCTGGGCCAGCTGTTCCAGGCTTTCCATGCGGAACCAGGCCCGCTCCATGGTGGCCCCCCAGGTTACGGCCCCATGGTATTCCAGCAGGGCCCCCCGGCAGCTCCGGCAATGGGGGGCCACACCGTCGGCCACCTCTTGGGTCCCTGGCAGGGCAAAGGGGATTAGGGGCACAGCCCCCAACTGGACCACTGCCTCTTGCAGGACAGGCTTGTCCAAGGGGATGCCTGCTGCGGCAAAGGCGGTAGCGGCAGGGGGGTGGGCGTGAACCACAGCCCGGACCTCCGGGTTTTCCTGATAGATGCGCAGGTGCAGCTTGGATTCGGAGGAGGGCTTCCAGTGGCCTTCCAGCACCTGTCCCTCCATGTCCAGCTTTACCAGCATTTCCTCCCCCAGGGCCCCCTTGGATACCCCAGAAGGGGTCACCCACAGGGCGTTGCCGCCCACCCGGAGGCTGAGGTTGCCGTCGTTGGCAGCCACCAGCCCCCGCTGGTAGAGCCGCAGGGCGGCAGAGAGGATTTCTTGCCGGGCCTGGTGGTCGCTGATGTAGTGGCTCATAGGGAGGCCTCCTTCCAACGGGGCCCAAAGAGCTGGGCAAAGCTCTCGGCAAAGGGAGGGTAACAGATACCCTTCTCCGTGACGATGGCGGTGATGAGGCTATGGTCGGTGACATCAAAGGCGGGGTTGTAGCACGTTACCTCCGGTAGGGCGGAGGGGGCGGCGAAAAACTTCTCCTTGATTTCCTCCCCGCTGCGCAGCTCAATGGGGATATGGTCTCCGTCGGGGCAGGAGAAGTCGATGGTGGAGGAGGGGCCCAGCACGTAGAAGGGGATGCCGTAGTGCTTGGCCAGGATGGCCACCCCAGAGGTGCCGATCTTGTTGGCGGTGTCCCCGTTCCGGGCCACCCGGTCGCAGCCCACGAAGCAGGCGTTGATCTTTCCCTCCTTCATTACCAGGCTAGCCATGTTGTCGCAGATCAGGGTGCAGTCCACCCCTGCCCGTTGGAGCTCATAGGCGGTGAGCCGGGCGCCTTGGAGCAGGGGGCGGGTCTCGTCACACCAGGCGTGGAGGGGGATGCCCCGCTCCTTGGCCAGGAAGAGGGGGCCCAGGCCGGTGCCATAGCGGGAGGTGGCCAGAGGCCCCGCGTTGCAGTGGGTGAGGATGCCGTCCCCCGCCTTCACCAGAGAGAGGCCGTATTCCGAGATGGCCCGGCACATCTCAATATCCTCCCGGTGGATGGCCAGGGCCGCTTCCCGCATGGCATCCTGGATGGAGGCCACGTCCATGCAGGGCATAGAGGCTGCCACCGCCACCATCCGGTCCAGGGCGTGGCGCAGGTTCACCGCTGTGGGACGGGAGGCGTTGAGGTAGTCCCGGTGGCGCTGGCACTCCGCCAGGAACGGGGCGTAGTGGGGGGCCTTGCTTTGGAGGGCCAGCACATACAGGGCGTAGGCGGCGAAAATCCCAATGGCGGGGGCCCCCCGGACCCGTAGGCTGGCGATGGCCTCATAAAGTTCCTCTGGGGTAGACAGCTCCAAATAGACCGTCTGATTGGGCAGCAGGCTCTGGTCCAGAATCCGCACCGCCCGCCCGTCATCGGAGAGGCGGACATTGTCCACATGGGTGACTTGTTCCAGTTCCAATGTATGTCACATCCTTTGCATTCCAGTTTATTTGCTACCATTGTAACAAGAAGCGTGGGGAAAAGCAACGCGGAAGGATGTCCCGGCGGGAGAAAGGGAGAAATAGGGGCGGGTGAAAAAATGGATTGTGCAAAATGCCGAAGGGCAAAATGACCAAAGGAGACAGAAAACTCCCGGGCTAAGACAAAAAAAGTGGACAAAAGAGGGTTTTCTAAGAATTAAAACCTGTTTTTTTCCGGGAAAACAAAAACGAAGGGAGAAATTGCGACAAAAAGTGCAGGATTTCTTGCATAAACCTGGCTGTTTTTGCAGGAAATATGCTGGAATAATTTGTGCAAAAGGTGTATTTCATTTTTGAGAAAATGATGTTATTATGTTCACAAGTTACAGGACAACCGATGTTAAGTCCCGTATTCTTAAGATTCACAACAGCTTGTCTACCTAGTGGAGAGCTGTCGCGAATACTGGTTTCGGAACGCCGGAGCCAGCGGATCCCTAAATTATTTTTATATTTGAATGGGAGGAAATCTATTATGAGACTGAAAGACACTGGCATGAGCGCCGCTGAACTGAAGGCCCAGGTCAAAAAGTACATGATCGAGACCTATGAGCGTATGGACTTCGTCTGCGACCATGCAGAGGGCATCTATATGTATGACGAGAACGGTGAGCCCTACCTGGACTTCTATGCAGGTATCGCTGTTAACTCCCTGGGTAACTGTAACCCCAAGGTCGTTGCTGCTGTCATCGACCAGGTTCAGGACGTCATGCACACCTTCAACTATCCGTACACCATTCCCCAGGCCATCCTCTCCAAGGAGATCTGCGAGGCCGCCGGCATGGACAAGATCATCTATCAGAACTCCGGTTCCGAGGCCAACGAGGCCATGATCAAGATGGCTCGTAAGTACGGTGTTGACCATCATGGTCCCGAGCATTTCGAGATCATCACCGCTAAGAAGTCCTTCCACGGTCGTACCCTGGGCGCCATGACCGCTACCGGTCAGCCCGAGTCCGCCATCCAGGTCGGTTTCGGCACCCTGCCCGTCGGCTTTAAGTATGCCGAGTACAACAACGTGCAGGCTTTCGCTGACGCCATCACTCCCAACACCTGCGCTATCATGTTCGAGCCTGTTCAGGGCGAGGGCGGCGTGTTCCCCGCAACCCAGGAGTTCATGGAAGGCATCCGTAAGCTCTGCGACGAGAAGGGCATCATGTTCCTGCTGGACGAAGTCCAGGCTGGCTGGGGCCGTTGCGGCGCTTTCATGTGCTATCAGACCTACGGCGTGAAGCCCGACGGCGTGTCCATGGCTAAGGCTATGGGCGGCGGCATGCCCATCGCTGCTGTCTGCGCTACCAACGAGCTGGCTTCTGCTTTCACCCCCGGCTCCCATGGTTCCACCTATGCTGGTCATCCTGTGGCTTGCGCCGCTTCCCTGGCTCAGCTGCGTGAGATGCTGCGCATCGACGCTCCCAAGAACGCTCAGATCGTTGGCGATTACTTCGCTGAGAAGCTGGCTAAGATGCCTCACGTCAAGGCTGTCCGTCATCGCGGCCTGTTCGTCGGCGTCGAGCTGGAAGACGGCATCAACTCCGTGGAAGTCAAGCATCACTGCATCGACAACCACCTGCTGGTCACCGCTATCGGCTCCAACATCATCCGTATGGTGCCTCCTCTGATCATCCGTGCTGTTGACTGCGACGTCGCTGTCGAGAGACTGTCTGCCGCTATCAACGCTGTTGCGAAGTAATTTTTGCAAGATTAAGAGTTGAACAGCAATCAACCCCCGCTGGCTTCGGCCAGCGGGGGTTCTTATCTTTTCGGAATCAGTATGTGAAAAAGCCTCCCAAAGCTTGGGCCCACAGGCACGAATCAGAACGCGTCAGGCTATATCCCCTCATTGAAAACGGCGAAGTTCTTTTTGTGACCTGTTTGAGCCTTAAAAAAGAGGGCCTCCCATACGGGAGGCCCTCTTTTATTATGAACTTAGAACGTGTTATTCTTCTTCATCCAAAATGAAGGAAACCAACAGATCCTCTGCGTTCACCCGGTCGCCGGGGACCACATAGAGTTTATCCACCTTGCCGTTGACCTTGGAGACAAAGGTGGTTTCCATCTTCATGGCCTCCACGATCATCAGCGGCTGGTTGACCTTCACCTCGTCGCCCTCCTTCACCAGGACGGTTTCCACAGTGCCGGGGATGGTGGAGCCCAGGTGGCAGGGGTTGTTTTTGTCGGCCTTGAGCTTACGGTCTTCCAGGACTTCCAGGGTCTTATCCAAGACCTTCAGTTCCCGGAGCACGCCGTTGACCTCGAAGGTCAGGATGCGGTAGCCCTCCTTGTCCGGATCAGACATGTGGTCGAATTTGATGATGATATCCTGGCCATTGCCCGCCTTGAGCACGGTCTCCTCGCCCTGGCGCAAACCATAGAAGTATACATGGCTTTCCAGGTTGGTGACGTCGTTATAGGCCTCGAAGTGGGTGCAGTAGTCCTCGTAGACCTTGGGATACAAGGCATAGCTGACGGCTTTTTGGGCCATCTCGAAGTCGGAATAGCCGGACATGTCGTACTTTTCCTTGAGGTGGGCGATGATCTCCTCAAAGTTTACATCAGGCAGCAGGGTGCCCGGGCGGACCGTGATGGGCTCGATGTCCTTCAGGACGATCTTTTGCAGCTCCTTGGGGAAGCCGCCGTCAGGCTGGCCGATCATGCCCTTGAAGAAGTCCACCACGGAGTCGGGGTAGGACAGGCCTACGCCGTCGGTGAGGATGTTGTCCATGGTCAAATCGTTCTTGAGCATGAAAATGGCCATATCGCCCACCACCTTGGAGGAGGGGGTGACCTTAATCAGGTTGCCCAAGAGGATGTTAGCCTGACGGTAGAGCTCTTTGATTTTTTCAAACTCGTCCTTGGAGCCCATCTCTGTGACCTGGGCCAGGAGGTTGGAGTACTGGCCGCCGGGGATCTCATACTTGTAGATCTGGGCGTTGGGGGCGACCATGCCGCTTTCGTTGGACTTATAGACCTTGCGGACGTGCTCATAGTAACGACTTAACTCATCCAAGCCCTCGAAGTCTAGGCCGGTGTCCCGCTCGGTCCCCCGGAGGGCTTCCACCACAGCGTTCAGGGAGGGCTGGCTGGTGCAGGAGCTCATGGACTCAATGGCCAGGTCCGCGATATCCACCCCGGCCTCGGCAGCTTTCAGCACGGTGGCCACACCGGCACCGGTGGTGTCGTGGGTGTGCAGGTGGATGGGGATGTGCAGCTCGCTCTTGAGGGTTTCCACCAGCTTCTGGGCGGCATAGGGCTTCAGCAGACCTGCCATGTCCTTGATGGCCAGGATGTGGACGCCCATATTTTCCAGCTCGTGGGCCTTTTTGACATAGTAGTCCAGGGTGTACTTGACCTCGTTGGGGTTGAGGATATCGCCGGTGTAGCAAAGGGCGCCCTCTACGATCTTGCCGGTTTTCAAGGCTTCCTCAATGGGCATCTTCATGTTCTCGATCCAGTTCAGGGAGTCGAACACACGGAAGACGTCAATGCCGTTGATGCCGGAGATGCGAATGAACTCCTTCACCAGATTGTCGGGGTAGTTGCTGTAGCCCACGGCATTGGAGGCCCGGAGAAGCATCTGGATCAGGGTGTTGGGCATCCGCTCGCTGAGGATTTCCAGGCGCTTCCAGGGGGATTCCTTCAGGAAGCGGTAAGCGGTGTCATAAGTGGCCCCGCCCCAGGCTTCCACGGAGAACGCGTTTTGGAACACGTAGTTAGAGGCACGGGCGGCCCCCACGATGTCCTTGGTACGCATCCGGGTGGCGATGAGGGACTGTTGGGCATCACGCATGGAGGTGTCTGTCACATACAGTCGCTTTTCCCCCAGGATTTTCTGGGTGAAGCCCTTGGCGCCCAGCTTCTTGAACTCATCCTTGGCACCGTAGATGGGGATGGTCTCGTCAAACTTGGGCAGCACCCGGTCCTCGAAGTAGGGCTTGTTGCCAGCGGAGACGTTGACGATCTTGTCCCCCAGGAAGTCCAGGATTTTGGAGGCCCGGTCCAGGGAGTGGGTGAGGGTGAAGAGCTCCGGGGTCTCCTCAATGAAGGTGGTGTAGCAGCGCCCATCCTGGAAGGTGGGGTTGTTGATAACGTTGATGAGGAAGGAGATGTTGGTCTTGATCCCCTGGATTTTGATCTCCCGCAGGGCACGGCGGGACTTGGCCACAGCGCCCATAAAGGTACGGTCGAAGGAGCAGATTTTTACCAGCAGGGAGTCATAATAGGGCAATATCTCTGCGCCGGTGTAGATGTTGCCGCCGTCCAGACGGATGCCGTTGCCGGAGCCGGAGTGGTAGACGCTGACCTTGCCGGTGTCGGGGAGGAAGTTGTTGGAGGGGTCCTCGGAGGTGACACGAGTCTGGATGGCGTAGCCGTGGCACTGGATGGACTCCTGGGAGGGGATGTTGATCTCCGGGGAGTTCAGGGGATAGCCCTCGGCAATGAGGATTTGGGAGCGGACGATGTCCACGTCGGTGACCAGCTCTGTGACGGTGTGCTCCACCTGGATTCTGGGGTTCATCTCGATGAAGTAGGGGTTGCCCTCCAAGTCCACCAGGAATTCACAGGTGCCGGCATTGCGGTAACCCACCTGCTTGCACAGGCGCAGGGAGCTTTCGAAAATTTCCTGACGGGTCTTTTCCGGCACGGAGAAAGCGGGGGCGTATTCCACCACCTTCTGGTGGCGGCGCTGGACGGAGCAGTCGCGGTCGTAGAGGTGGACTACGTTGCCATAGTGGTCCGCCAGGACCTGGACCTCCACGTGCTTGGGGCCCCGCAGGTATTTTTCGATAAAGACCTGGTCGTCACCAAAGGCCTTTTTGGACTCGTCGATGGCCTCTTTGAACTCTTTGGCCATATCGGCTTCCTTGTAGACGATACGCATGCCACGTCCGCCGCCGCCGTTGGAGGCCTTGAGCATGATGGGGTAGCCTACCTTCTTGGCCACCTCGATGGCTTCGTCCAAGGTTTTCATGGCGTGGTCCACACCGGGGATGATGGGGACCTGGGAGGCGATGGCGATCTGCTTGGAGGAGATTTTGTCGCCCATGGCGTTCATGCTCTCCACTGTGGGGCCGATGAAGGTGATGCCGTTGCGCTCGCATTCCTCCACCAGGTTGGGGTTTTCTGCCAGGAAGCCATAGCCGGGGTGGATGGCGTCGATGTTGTGTTCTTTGGCGATTTTCAGAATGCCTTCAATATCCAAATACGCATCGATGGGCCCCTTGCCAGGGTTCAAGGGGTAGGACTCATCGGCGATGGTCCGGAACATGGCGTATTTGTCCTCCTTGGAGTAGACGGCCACCGAGGTGATGCCCAGCTCCTTGAGGGCGCGGAAAACGCGGATGGCGATTTCGCCCCGGTTGGCGACCAACACGCGCTTGAAGGTTTTGATGCGTACTTCACTCATAGAGACAAACTCCTTACTTGTGTGGGTTTGCATGGGAAGCCCCATACTTTGATTCAATTTTATTATACACGAAAGGCAAAACCCCCGCAAGGGCTAGCCCTTGGGGGAAAACTACAAAATTCATCTTTACAAGCGGGAGGAAAAGAGATATAATGCGCCTGATCGTGACAAAACGCAGATTTTTCCAAAAACCGACATGGTCAGTCCGCCGCCGGCACCATGCCGCAGCCGGGAAAGGGGGCCTCTATTTTGCTGACCTATTCCTTTGAAAGCATTGATGCAGAGAGCATGTATGAGCATCTCTACCGCTGCATCAAGCAGGATATCCTGCAAAAGAAACTGAAGTCCGGGGAGAAGCTCCCCTCCAAGCGCAGCTTTGCCAAAAACCTGGGGGTGAGCACCATCACCGTGGAGAGTGCCTATGCCCAGCTGGTGGCGGAGGGCTATCTCTATACCCTGCCCAAACGGGGGTACTATGTGTGCGAGCTGGAAAAAGGGGAGACGCCCCCCCCGCCACCCCGGCGGGAGGCCCCCGTCCAGGGGAAGCCCTCCCAGCGGGTCTACTTTGCCGACTTCGTGGGCAGCTCTGTGGCCAAGGAGATGTTTCCCTTTTCCATCTGGGTGAAGCTGCTGCGGGACGTGACAGCAGGGGAGGACGAGACGGCGCTGCTCACGGACACCTCCGCCGGGGGTATCCAGCAGCTTCGCCAGGCCATCTCGGACCACCTCTACCAGTTCCGGGGCATGTCCATCCACCCGGAACAGATTGTGGTGGGGGCGGGGACAGAGTACCTTTATAGTGTCCTCATCCAGCTCTTGGGCCGCAGCCGGGGCTACGCCGTGGAGGACCCAGGCTACTTACGCCTGAGTAAGATTTATGAGAAGAACGACGTGCAGACCTTTCATATCCCCATGGACGCTGCGGGGATCATCCCCCAGAAGCTAGAGGAGAGTGGGGCGGAGATTTTGCACATTACCCCCTCCCACCACTTTCCCACAGGGACAGTGATGCCTGTGAGCCGCCGGTATGAGTTTTTGAGCTGGGCCTCCAAGGGGGAGAACCGCTACATCATTGAGGACGACTATGACTGTGAGTTCCGCCTCTCCGGCCGCCCCATTCCAACCTTACAGAGCATTGATGTGATGGAGAAGGTGATTTATATCAACACCTTTTCAAAAAGCCTGGCGCCGGCCTTCCGCATCAGCTACTTGGTGCTGCCCGAGCACCTGGTCACCCGCTTCTATGAGACCTTGGGCTTTTATTCCGGCACCGTCTCCTGTTTGGAGCAGATGACCCTAGCCCGCTTCCTCTCTAAGGGCTATTTTGAAAAGCACATCAACCGGATGCGCAACCATTACCGGGGGCTTCGGGATAGGCTCCTGGGGGAGCTGCGGAAAAGTGCCCTGGCAGATCGGGTCAAGATCAGCGAGGAAAATGCTGGGCTCCACTTCCTTCTGGAGGTGGATACCCAGCGCAGTGACGAGGAGATCATCCAGGCCGCGCAGGCCCTGGATCTGCGCCTCTCCTTCATCTCCCAGTACTATTTTACCCAGGAAAACCGCCGCCCCCATGTGCTGGTGATGAATTATTCCGGTTTGGAAGAGGGGCGTATCCCGGAGGCTGTGGAACGGCTGTGCCGGGCGGTGCTGGGGACGTGAATTGCACAGAAAGGAGGGCTTGCCTTGGCTGCCCGGACCAGGGACCTGACCCAAGGTCCTGTGATGCGTGCCATGCTGGGCTTTGCCGTCCCCATGATTCTGGGGGACCTGCTCCAACAGGGCTATAATATCGCGGACACCCTCATTGTGGGTCAGTTGCTGGGGAAAAACGCCCTGGCTGCGGTGGGGGCCTCCTTCACCCTGATGACCTTTTTGACCTCCATCCTTCTGGGGCTGTGTATGGGCAGCGGGGCCATGTTTTCCATCCGCTTTGGACAGCGGGATGAGGAGGCTCTGCGGGAAGGGGTGTACGCTGCCTTTGTACTCATTGCGTCCCTGACGGTGGTACTGAATCTGCTGTCCTTCGCCTGCCTGGATCTGCTCCAAGGCTTCCTCCATGTGCCGGAGGAGGTGTGGGGGCTGATGCGGGACTATTTGAAGATCATCTTCTGTGGCATTGCTGCCACCTTCCTCTATAACTTCTTCGCCTCCTACCTGCGTTCTGTGGGCAATTCCCTGGTGCCCCTGCTGTTCCTGGCAGTCTCCGCCCTGCTGAACATTGCCCTGGACCTCTGGTTTGTCCTGGGGCTGGGGCGGGGGGTAGCTGGGGCGGCGGAGGCTACCGTCATTGCCCAATATGTTTCCGGCTTGGGCATCCTGGGTTACACCCTCCTCCGGCATCCCCAGCTCCGCCCTACCAAGGGGCGCTTCCGCCTGCGGTGGCGGCGGGTGGGGGACGTGGCGTCTCTCTCGATCCTGACTTGCGTGCAGCAGTCGGTGATGAACTTTGGCATCTTATTGGTCCAGGGGCTGGTAAACAGCTTCGGGCCCACTGTGATGGCGGCCTTCGCCGCGGCGGTGAAGATTGACGCATTTGCCTACATGCCTGTACAGGACTTCGGCAATGCCGTCTCTACCTTCATTGCCCAGAACTACGGGGCCCAGCGGGAGGACCGGATCAACGCTGGATGGAAGGGGGCGCTGGGGACGGTGCTGTGCTTCTGTGTGGTGATTTCTGCGGCGGTGTTCCTGTTTGCCGGGCCTCTCATGGGTCTGTTCATCGAGCCGGGGGAGACGGAGATCATCCAGGAAGGGGTACGCTACCTGCGCATCGAAGGGGCCTTTTATGCTGGGATCGGCTGTCTGTTCCTTCTCTATGGCCTCTACCGGGCCTTGGGGCGGCCGGGGATGTCTGTTGTGCTCACCGTCCTCTCCCTGGGCACCCGTGTGGCCCTGGCCTATGCCCTGGCGCCTGCTGTGGGGGTGACGGGTATCTGGTGGGCTGTGCCCATCGGCTGGGCACTTGCGGATGCCGTGGGGGTGGGGTATTTCCTGGCAAAACGAAAGGGGCTGCTCTCTTGGGAGTAATGCCGGGGATTTTCCCAAAGATACCGCCCAACCCCTTGCAACCCAACGGAGATAATGGTAAAATAAACAGGATGTTTAGAAAAAAGACGATCCATCTATATTTTTGGAGGTAAAATCATGTTTGCAAAGCTGATCGAGACCCTGAAAGCCAATCCCCGCACCCTGGTGTTCACCGAGGGCGCTGACGCCCGCATCCTAGAGGCGACCCACCGCCTGAAGAAGGATGGCTTCCTCACCCCCATCCTGGTGGGCGTGGAGTCCGAGGTCAAGGAGGCCGCTGCCAAGGGGGACTTTGACATTGAGGGCGTACGCATTGTGGACCCCGCCACTTATCCCGGTATGGACGCCATGGTGGAAAAGATGGTGGAGCTGCGCAAGGGCAAGATGAGCCCCGAGGACTGCCGCAAGAACCTGATGAAGGGCAACTACTTCGGCACCATGCTGGTGAAGATGGGCGAGGCCGACTGCCTGCTGGGCGGCGCTACCTACTCCACTGCTGACACCGTCCGTCCTGCGCTTCAGCTCATCAAGACCAAGCCCGGCAACAACAACGTCAGCTCCTGCTTTATTTTGCAGCGGGAGAAGGACGGTGCCGACGAGCGCCTGTGCATGGGCGACTGCGCCATCCAGATTGACCCCGACGAGGATGCCCTGGTAGAGACCGCCATTGAGTGCGCCAAGACTGCCGCCATCTTCGGTATCGACCCCAAGGTGGCGTTCCTGAGCTACTCCACCAAGGGCTCCGGCAAGGGCGACGCTGTGGATAAAATGAAGAACGCCTGCGACAAGGCCAAGGCCGCTGCCCCCGAGCTGGCCATTGACGGCGAGATGCAGTTCGACGCCGCTGTCTCCCCTGTGGTAGGCCAGCAGAAGTTCCCCGGCTCCAAGGTGGCCGGCCATGCCAACACCTTCATCTTCCCTGAAATCCAGTCCGGCAACATCGGCTATAAGATTGCCCAGCGCCTGGGCGGCTTCGCCGCTTATGGCCCCATCCTTCAGGGCTTGAATGCCCCCATCAACGACCTCTCCCGTGGCTGTGACGCCGACGAGGTCTACAAGATGGCTATCATCACCGCCGCGCTGGCCTAAGTCCAGTTTTGGTACATACCGGATCAGCGAAAGCGCCCGTCCCTATTTCTGGGGACGGGCGTTTCTTGTCTCCTCACAGGTGGTCCAACTGCGTTCGGTACTGCCGCAGCTGTGCCTCGCCCATCCCCCGGCTGATATGGTCCAGGAGGGTGGACAGAGTGGCCTTGTCCTTGGGGAGGATGCCCTCCATGGGGATGGCGTTGGAGGCCCCTAGGGCTCCGAACCACACGGGGATGTCCAGGGCGTCCACCAGGGCTTTCAGCTCCCGGTACTTTTCCAGCTCCCCCGCCTCCTGCCACCGTCCTGCCTGGGCCTCTTGGTAGAGGGCGGAGTCGGGGTAGAGGGTGAGCATACTGGTTCCGATCCGCCGGGGGTGGAGTTGGTTGCATACCGCCGCTGTGGCTCTGGCCCCTTCTTCCCCTCGCCCCGCGCCGGAGATGCCGGTGAGGTAGAAGAAGTGGTAGCCGATGCCCGCCAAGTCCAGGCGACGGCATTGCTGCAGGATATCCGACGCCCGATAGCCCTTGTTCATGAAGGCTAGGGCTTGGTCGTCCCCGGTCTCAATGCCGATGGTGAGGCCGTCGTAACCCGCCGCCTGAAGGGCGGACAGTTCTTCATCGGACTTTTGGGTGATGTCCGTGACCCGGGCGAAGCAGCCGATGGTCTCGTTTTGGGGGAAGTGGTGCTTGACCCGTGCGGCAATGTCCAACAGGCGCTGGGGGTGGAGGACGAAGGGGTTGCCGCCGGTGAGGAAGGTCCGCCGGACCTTGTGCCGCTGGCCCCAGAGTTCCAGTTGTGCCTGGGCCTCTTGCAAGTCCCCTTCCACGTGGGCCATGGGGGAGAGCTTGAAGGGGGCGGGCAGGTCGCTGTAGAGGGTGCAGAATTTGCAGCCGTGGTGGGTACAGCCTGCGGTGACTTCTAAAAGCAGGGAGGAGGCCTCATAGGGGGGCCGCCATATCGTTCCAGTGTAGTGCATAGAGTGTGCCTCCTTTGGTGTTTCCTCTACCATAGCGCAAGGGGCACGCCCTGACAAGTACGGTCATTTTTTGGGCTTGGTATCCTTTTTTGTACCAACAGGCGGCAGGGAGATTGACAGGGGAGGTAAAATCATCTAAAATTTTATATCAGAAGAGGTTCCGGACAGTTGAAGATGCTAGAATGTGCTGAGAAGGGAGGCCGTCCCATGTCCGACAACAAGTTTTCCCAGGCGGACGCCATCGCCCGCTGTGAGCCCATGAGCCGCCTGCAAAGCCTCATCGGCGGGAAGTGGAAAATCCTCATCCTGTGGTATGTGGCCTTTTATGGCGTCCAGCGTTTTGGGGAGCTCCAGCGGCGGCTGGAGGGAATCACCCAATCCACCCTCACCAAGCAGCTCCGGGAGCTGGAAGGGGACGGCTTCCTCCGCCGGGAAGTCTTTCCCGAGGTACCTCCCAGGGTGGAATACAGCCTGACGGAGTTCGGCCGCAGCTTCCTCCCAGTGCTGGACACCATGCTCAAGTGGAGCGAAACCTATCTCTGTCCCGACTTTGTGAATCCATACGAATAAAAAACGCCTGGCCTCTCCGCAAGGGGGGAGGCCAGGCGTTGCGCTATGCTGGGAAAACGATAGGCTCAAAGCTCTTTCTTCTGGAAAATACCGCAGCTGATCCGGTACATGAGATAGGCCCACACCAGCACCAGCACGGGGGATACGGAGAAGAACGTGACCACCATCTGGTCCGTTGGCTGGATTCCGACATGCTCCATCAGCTTGACCACAGCCAAGACCAGAAAAGCCGGCAGGACAAAGGTGCCCATGAGCATCAGCCTTGCTTTTTCGGCACCAAACTTGAAGATTAAGGGGATGGAGGTACTGCCCATAAAGATGGAGATGGTGAAACCGGGGAGCATGTAAAAGGCCTGTTCTCCCAGGTCCAGGGTGGCGTTGGGGACAATGGCGGCAGAGAGAAGGCCCACCAAAAGCCCCAGCACAGCACCCGACAGGCCAAGGAGAAGGAGGACGGCAAACTTCCCCCGGACCACATCCTGCCGGGTAATGGGCAGGATCATGGCGTAGTGCTCCCAGTTGGAGAGGGTGTCATAGGAAAAGCTGGTGATGACCATCAAGCTAAACATGATGGCGCAAAAGATGCTGTAGAAGCTGATGTTCCCGTCGGTGGTGAAGGTGAGGAACACCCCCATGAGTATGATCACCGCCAGGGTGGACTTCATATTGTGGCCCACATTGTAGAGGTCTTTCAAAACAAGGCTTTTCATTTCTTCTGCTCTCCCTTCACATATAGCAATAGGATGTCGTCGATGGTGGCGTCGTCCACCACCGCCTGCCTGTACTTGCGTCGGGCGGCCTCTTTATCCGCCACCAGGACGCTATATTGGTATTCCTCCCGCCGCCAGGCCAGAACGTCCTCCGGGGCAATGGCGGCAAACTGCTCTGCACCGCAGCGGACGATGCCGTATTGATAGCGCAGCTCGTCCTTGCTCTTGCAGAAGAGGACCTTGCCCTGGTGGATGAAGGTGATGTAATCGGCCACTTTTTCCAGGTCGGTGGAGATGTGGGAGGACATGAGGATGGAGTGGCTCTCATCCTGGACGAAGTCCAAGAACACTTCTAGGATATCGTCCCGGATCACCGGGTCCAGGCCGCTGGTGGCCTCGTCTAGGACCAGGAGCTTGGGCCGGTGGGAGAGGGCTACGGCGATGCACAGCTTGGTTTTCATGCCCTTGGAAAAGCTCTTGATGGGCTTGGACAGGGGGAGCTGGAAGCGGGTGAGGTAGTTTTGATACAGGTTGTTGTCCCACTGGCGATAAGCCTCGGCGGAGATCCGTCCCACCTGGGCAGGGGTGAGGGTCTCATAGAAGTTGATGCCGTCGAACACCACGCCGATGTCCTCCTTGAGGGCGGGGGTGGCGGAGAGCTCCTGGCCCCAGAAGCTGACCCGCCCCTCGTCCTTGTGGATCAGGTCTAGGATGGCGTTGATGGTGGTGCTCTTTCCCGCGCCATTTTCCCCGATGAGGCCCATGATGGCTCCCTTGGGAAGGGAGAAGCTCACGTGGTCCAGCAGAAAGCCGGGGTACTGTTTGGTCAAATTCTTTACTTGTAGGCTTGCTTCCATTGTTAGTCCTCCTCTTGGTAAAACATGGTCAGCAGTTCCACGAGCTTATCCAGGGTGATGCCACTGGTGCGGGCGATGTCCGCCGCAGCCTCCAAATGCTCCTCTGCCAAGCGCTGCTGTTCTTCCTGGTAAAAATCTTTGTTTTGTGCCGCTACGAAGCTCCCCCGTCCCACAGTGGTCTCGATGAAGCCGTCCCGCTGCAAGTCCTCATAGGCCTTTTGGACGGTGATGACACTGACGTGGATGGACTTAGCCAGGGCACGCATGGAGGGGATGGGGTCCCCCGCCTGGAGCTTGCCGCTCATGATCATGGCCTTCATCTGGGAGGTGATCTGTTCGTAGATGGGTTTACTGGTGTTGCTGCTTATGATGATCTCCACATAGGCCCTCCTTTGAGGTGTAGTGTACTGATTGACTAAGTACATTATAGGCAGATAAGTGCGGCTTGTCAAGGGGGAATTTCCAGGGAAATGAAATTTTTTCCCTGCCGTGCTGGGACTGAAAAAACGGCCCCACCCAGATGACTGGATGGGACCGTTTTTTGAGGGGGAGTTCTGGTTTTTGTTGCGGAGCCTGCCGAAGCCTGGTATACTAAACTCGCTGGCCCACCCCACACCGGCCACAGGAGGGGGTGAACATATGGCGATACTGATAGCCTTTCTTGTGTCGGTCGCAGCAGGTATTACTTGCCATT
Source organism: Evtepia sp. (assembly GCF_056797215.1). Lineage (NCBI taxonomy): Bacteria > Bacillati > Bacillota > Clostridia > Eubacteriales > Evtepia > Evtepia sp. The sequence continues at coordinate 12,452 of NZ_JBQILM010000005.1, read as the reverse complement.
ATATCTGCAAGTGGCTTGACCGGCGCAAGAAGAAATAAGGGTCCAGTAAGCACGTCCCAGAAAAAATGCCCCCGGAAAGAATGCCGTCTTTCCGGGGGCGCCTTTTGTGAACATATGGTGAATTGATAGCCTTCTTCACGAGGTCATTATACCACGCATCCCAAGTATATGCAAGAGCGAAACGAAAATTCCTTTACGCTTTATCCTCCCGTTTTCCGCCCCATTTGGGCAACCCATCCCAAGAGAACAGCAGCACCGCCAGCAGGCAGAGGGCGATGAATAGGAAGCGTTTGATACTGTAACAGGCGGGTTGCAGTCCACCAACAGAGGTGGGCAGGGCTGTCAACCGGTGGTTGCATCGGGGGAACATAAGGCGACGCCCACCCTTGCGTGCCGTGGAAGGGTGGGCGTTTGAGGGAAGGCCTTTTTACTCTGACGGCCCGTCGGGGCTGTCAGCGGCGGGGACGGGTTTCGTGCCTTGGGGACGGTCGAAGTCTGGCAGAAGGAAAGTGCCCACCAGGAAGGTGAGGGAGTAGAGGGCGGTGACCAGCATCCCGATGTACCAGCCGTAGTGATTGACCATGCGCACGATCACGGCGTAAATGATCATTTGCAGGGTGTAGGCCCCCGTCCAGTAGAGGGTGAGCACCACGGCCACTTTTTGTGGGGTGGCGCCGGGGAGCCGGGTGGGCAGGGTGAAAAGGGAGGGGGTGGAGATGAAGATTACAAACCCCAGCAGGATGGCGCACACCGTGGCCAGCACGGCGTTGTCACAGAGGATCATGACGAAGAACAACAGGGACTGGGCGATGCCGGAGAAGCGGAAGAGTTGGATTTGCCGCTTGAGCTTCCGGGCCAGGATGATGCCGATGACGGTGCCTGGGATGCCCGTTAGGGCAATCATCAGGGAGATGAATTGGGCATCCACTGTGAAGTCTGGGTTCAGGGGGAAGAGGTAGAGCATCACCGTGTACATCACCAGCCGCCCGGTCATGGTGAAGAGGAATTGGTAGAGGAAGGGCTCTTTCAAGCCATCCCGGTAGCGGTAGGTTACAGAACCCTTGGAGGGGTCCTCCTTGGGGGACTCCGCAATGGGATAGTCCTCGCCCACCGCCATCCAGAGGATCAACAGCACGGCGCTGAAGATGCCATAGAAGAGGATCACCTGCCGCCAAGAGCCCAGCCAGCCCCGGACAGCCGTGATGCTCAACAGGGCAATGAGGTTGCCTGTGTTGGGTCCGGCGTTGTTGATGCCGATGAACAGGGACTGGCGCTTTGTCTCAAAGCAGTAGACCACATAGGGGGTCATGCAGATCATCAGCACAGCCCCGCCAAAGCCCAGCAGGAAGCGGGTGATGACAAAGACAGACAGGTTGGGGGCCACGGCCCCCACCACCACTGCGGTGATGAGCAGGCAGGAGAAAAAGACCGTTTCTTTGGCCCCAGCTTTACGAGAATCCAGGCGGCAACGAAGTTGCCTGCGATCTTTGCCGCGGAGATGGCGTTGTTGACCGACGAGGGGAGGTGCGCGATGCCGAACTCTGCGGTCATGTCCGGGGTGATGATGGAGCCCACCATCCAGGAGGCGCTGAAGAAGGAGTAGGCCAGGAAAAGGATGAGTTCAATGGCCAGGGAGCGCTGGGGAGTGATGACTTTCTGTGGCAAGGGAATCCCTCCTTAATACTTGGGAAACGAGGCGGTTGGTCTGGTCTCTCAGGGGATTACGTCGGGGTCAATAGTCCATGTCAAACAGGGCTGCGCTCATGGGCAGCCGGTCCGGGCGGCTGTTTTGGAAGGTGACATGGCCGTTCGTCCCCGGCGGGCGCAGCAGGCCCGCCTGCTCTAGCTGCCGCTTGAGCTGCCGGGCGGTGCCGTCACTGCCGTCGATGATCTCCACCGGCCGGCCAAAATTGGCCCGGATGGCCCGGCGGATGAAGGGGTAGTGGGTGCAGCCCAGGACGATGTAGTCCACGCTGCAATGGCGCAGGGGCAGGAGCAGCTCTTGGAGGTAGGCGTCCAGCACCGGCCCGGACCACTGGCCCTGCTCCACCAGCTCTGCCAGCCCCCGGCAGGGCAGGGAGATGACGTTGGCCTGACCCTGGAAGGTGGAGGCCAGCTTTTGGTACTTGTCCTCATGGATGGTCAGGGGGGTGGCCATGACCACCACAAAGGAGTTGCTCCGGGCCTGGGCAGCGGGCTTCACCGCCGGCTCGATGCCGATGATGGGCAGCTGGGGATAGGTCTCCCGCAGGCGGGTGATGGCTGCGCTGGTGGCGGTGTTGCAGGCCACCACCACTGCCTTGACCCCCTGTTCCAGCAGCCGCTGTACCCCGGCCATGGTCAGTTCCTGGACCTGGGGGAGGGGCTTTTCCCCATAGGGGGCGTTGGCGGAGTCCCCGAAAAAGAGGAAATCTTCCTGGGGGAGCAGGGCGGTGCAGGCCCGCAGGACGCTGATCCCCCCCAGGCCGGAATCGAATACGCCGATGGGGCGGGTGGGCTTGTCCATGGATCTCCTCCTCTCTGCATTTGGGCCGCCCTGGCAAGGGGCGGCTACAGTTCTGGGGTATAGTTTACCACGTTTTCCCGCTGTGCGCCATCTTTTTTTCTGTTTGGGGTCGAAACAGGCGCGAAGGGGGCGGCAGGCGCATACAGTGGAACGAGGGCAGCGTGCCCTCCAACGAAGCAGAACCGCTCATGCGGAGAAAGGAAGTACTATGAAGCGTTACCAATGTGGTGACTTCGGTTCCCAGCGTCCTTGCTGCCATCCCTGCCAGCCCACTTGCACGCCGGTCTGCCCGCCGCCTTGCCGGCCAGTGTGTCCGCCATCCCCTTGCCCACCGCCCCGGCCCGTGCCGGTGCCCTTTGTGGAGGGTGGCACCTATTACGCCGGGCAATTGGTCACATACCAGGGACAGCTCTACCAGGTGCTGGTGGATAATCCCCGGGGTATCCCAGGTATGTCTGACGAGTTCCTCCGGGTGTCCGACTGGGGGCCCGTAGGCCCCACCGGCCCCATGGGTCCCCAAGGTCCCCAGGGACCCGCGGGTGCACCTGGCCCCGCAGGCCCCACCGGTCCTATGGGCCCCACGGGGGCTACGGCGGCAGGAAACTCTGCGCCACCAGGACCGGGCGCTGGGATAAATTCCACGGATTTCTGACATTTCTGTGAACTCTGAAGATCGGGGCGAAAAGAGGGGGAAAACCGGGAATTTTGGTGCACTATTGGTGCAGAAAATTCAGTATAATAATCAAACTTATCCCATGGTTTGGGAACAGGGATCGACAGCTTGGGAACTGGAAGGTGATTGGGTTGAAAGGGAAGTGGATCAAGCAGACACTCTGCTGGTTTCTGGTATTCGTTGTCTTGTTTTCTGCGGCCTCATTGATCCGCAAAAAAATCGAACAAAACCGGCCCTGGGAGAACCCTTATTCCGATGTGACGGACTCGCTGTGGAGCTATGGCAACATCAAGGCTCTGAACCAGGCTGGGGTCCTGCCCAGCTGGGAGACGCTGGAACCCGCGGAGGATGAGACCCGGGGAAAGCTGGTTCTTTACCTATATAATATGGACCAAGCCGTCTTCCCGGAGAAGAAGAAAAAGAAGGACAAGAAGCGGGAGGAGCAGGAGACCCCTGTGTTTTCCGATGTGGCCCCCGAGGATGAATACTATGACGCGGTGCTCTGGGCCAAGGAAAAGGGCCTGGTCAGCGGCATCGGGGAGGGGAAGTTCGGCCCCGGGGAGCTGCTCACCCGGGAGCAGGTGTGTACCATCCTGGCCCGTTTTGCGGCCTTGAAGGATCTGTCCCTGCCCAAAATCAAGGAGCCGGACCAGTTCGTGGACTCCCTGTATATCCAGGACTACGCCCGCAGCAGCGTCACCGCCTGCCAGATTTCGGGGCTGGTGAACGGCTATGAAAACGGCTATTTCTACCCAGAGGACAGCATGACCCGCCAGGAGTGCATCACCGTCCTGTGCCGCCTGATGAACGTGGCCCAGGAGAAGCCCCACAAGGGGACGGAGCTGGTGAACCTGTCCGCCGGGGCCTATGACAGCCTGTATGAGAACTATGTGGACATCCCCTTCACTGTCCTGGTGCCCCAGGGGCCGGCGGTGGATCTGAGCTTCTTCGACCGGGCGGTGTTCATTGGGGATTCTGTGTCCCTGACCTTGGAGAGCTATTGCAAGGCCAACGGGGCCCTGGGCGGGGCCAAGTTCCTCTGCGCCGGGAGCATGAGCGCCTCCAATATGCTCAGCGGCATCATCCTGCCGGAGTACCCCAAGGGGTCCGGGCAGAAGCCCGCCATTGAGGAGAGCGTGGCCGCCTGCGGCGCGGATGTGGTATATGTCATGCTGGGCATGGACAACATCGCCTACGGCGTGGACCGGGCCACTGGGGACATGGTCAAGATCCTTACCAACATCACCGAGCGCAACCCCAAGGCCCAGATCATCATCCAGTCAGTGACCCCCATGGCGGATTCCAGCACCAGCTATTCCGACAAGTTGAACAACAACCTCATCAACGCCTACAACCAGCGGATGCAGGAGCTGTGTGAGGAACACCGGTGGTACTACCTCAACGTGGCCGAGGTGTTCAAGGACGAAAACGGCTGCCTGATCAAGGACTATTGCAGCGACTATGGCAAGATGGGCATGCACTTCACCTACGCCGGTGCAGAGATCTGGGTGAACTATCTCAAGACCCACGTGCCCGAAGCGTTGCTGGGCAGATGAGAGATTTCCACCGGATTCTCCAAATATCGCCCCAAGGGTGTTGACAGGGCCTGTGGGCATTTGGTAAGATTAAAAAAACAGGCCTGCCCAATGCGGCGCGGGCCCGGAGAATTTTTGGGAAGGAAGTAATGAGTAGTGAAACGGTTGATTTCTCTTGCAGCGCTCCTATTGGCACTGAGCATGACCCTGTGCGCCTGTGGCGACAAGGCGCCGGAGGAGGGGCAGGGAGACACGCCCCCGTCTGATGGCCAGAGCACCCAGGTCGATGCCCAGACCCCACCGGAAGGCGAGGGCGGCACAGTGGACCTGGCGGCAATCAAGAGCCAGTTCCTCAGCGATTTTGACTATAAGGACTACGTGGACGTGGACACCGCTGGCCTAGGCGCGGTCTATGGCATCGACACCAGCAAGGTGGCGGCTTCCGCCGCATTCAATGCCACCAAGGGTGGGGCGTTCCCCCACGAGGTGGTGATGATCCAAGCCACGGACGAGGCGGCTGCCAAGGAGATGCAAACGCTCCTGACAAACCACTTGGCCGACATCGCCCAGCAGGCAGCCTCCTATGACCCGGCCAGTGAGGCTTTGGCAAAGTCCTGCGGCGTGGTGGCCTATGATACTTACGTGGGGATGTTCTTCACCGAGAACTGCAAGGATATGACGGAGGATTTCGCGGCTGCCGTGTCCTGAGCCCCCAACCCAATATGACCGTTTTGACTGCCGGGCAATCGTTTTGACTGCCCGGCAGTTTTGGGAGAATTGACCATGGTTTTTTCAAGTTTACCCTTCCTGTTCCTATTTTTGACGGTGGTGCTGCTGCTGAGCCACCTCCTGCCCTTCCGCCTGCGCAACGGTTTCCTGCTGCTGGCCAACCTGGTGTTCTACGCCTACGGGGAGCCGGTGTACATCCTCATCATGCTGGGCTCCATCCTGGTGAATTTCTTTGCCGGGGTGCTCATGGGCCGGCAGAGAAGCCAGGGGGGCCGGCGGGCGGTGCTGGTGGTGGGCATTGTGCTGAACCTGGCGGCCCTGGGTGTGTTCAAATACGCGGGGCTGTTCGTGGGGACCTTAAGGCAGATCCCCGCCCTCGCAGGCCTGCCGGAGGTGGACATCTCCCTGCCCATCGGCATCTCCTTCTACACCTTCCAGGCGGTGTCCTACCTCATCGACGTGTATTGGAAGGACTGCAAGCCTTCGGGGAATTTCATCAACTTTGCCTGCTACATCTCCCTCTTCCCTCAGCTCATCGCTGGCCCCATCGTCCGCTACCGGGATGTTAATGAACAGCTGGTCTCCCGGAAGGAGACCCCAATGCTGTTCAGTTCCGGGGCCCGGCTCTTCGTGGTGGGTATGGCCAAGAAGGTACTCCTGGCCAACCAGTTCGGCCTGGTGTGGGACGCCATATCTGCCGACCCCGTGGCGGCGGGGGCTGTGGGCGCCTGGTGGGGGGCCTGCGCCTACACCTTACAGATCTATTTCGACTTTGCCGGGTATTCCGACATGGCCCGGGGCCTGGGGCGGATGCTGGGCTTTGAGTTTTGCATCAACTTCAACTACCCCTACATCTCCAAAAGCGTCACGGAGTTTTGGCGGCGGTGGCACATCTCCCTGTCCACTTGGTTCCGGGACTATGTGTACATCCCCCTGGGGGGCAACCGCTGCGGGAAGCTGCGCCAGTGCGTGAACATCCTGGTGGTGTGGGCCCTGACCGGGTTCTGGCACGGGGCCGGATGGAACTTCCTCTTCTGGGGCTTCTACTATGGCGTGCTGCTGCTGGTGGAAAAGCTGGTTTTGGGGAGATACCTGCGGAAAGCCCCGGCGCTGATCCAGCACCTTTACACCATGGTGATTGTCATCATTGGCTGGGTGTTTTTCGCCTCCCCGAACCTGTCCATTGCCCTGAGCTACCTGGGCGTGATGTTCTCCCTGAACCCTGGGACCACGGGGACCATGACCCTTGTGGGCCCTTGGATCGGGATGGCCATTCTGGGTATCCTGGCCTCCACGCCCTTGGCAAAAGGGCTCTGGGAGCGGTTCCAGGACCGGAAGGCCATGCCTCTGGTGGAGGCGGTGCTGTGTTTGGCGGCGCTGCTGCTGTGTACCGCCAGCCTGGTCAGCGACAGCTATAATCCCTTCCTTTACTTCCGTTTTTAAGGGGGAAGGAGGGCGGAATGGCCCGGTTTTTGCTGAAAAGTATTTTTCCTTTACAGCGCAGGATATAGAGGCTGATGTGTGTTTGACACCGACATAAGGGAGGAACCTATGAAAACCTTGTGGAAGGCCCTGCCGGGCCTGGTATTCGTGCTATTTCTGGCCGTGATGGCCTTGGGGCTGCTGTTTTTGCCCACGAAGGAGTATTCCGAGAACGAAAAACGCTACCTGGCAAAGCCGCCAGAGCTCAGCGTTTCTGAGATTATGGAGGGGAAAACCCAGGAGAAGTTGGAGGACTACACCGCGGACCAGCTCCCCGGCCGGGACTTCTTTGTGGGCGTCAATGCCTATTGGAACCTGGCCACCGGGCGCAACGCCGCCCAGGATATCTACCTGTGCCGGGAGGACTATCTCATCAATGCCCCCAAGCAGGCGAAGCCGGAGGTATATCAAAGCAACCTGACCCGCTTTGACGAGTTTGCCCAGTCCACGGGCCTGCCGGCGGATATGGTGATCATCCCCTCTACGGGCTATCTCATGGAGCCGGTGCTCCCGGCGTTCCACGGCCGTTACGATGACGACGCCCTCTTTGCCCAGGCTCAGGGGGCTTTGCAGCATATCCGCTTCCTGGATGTAAGGGAGTCTTTGAAAACAGCGGCAGCCCAGCGGCAGGTGTGCTACCGCACGGACCACCATCTCACCGCCTATGGCAACTACCTGATCTACCAGGCCTACCAGCAGGCCCTGGGGCAGCCGTTCACTGCCCAGACGGAGTATACCATGGAGGTCTACGGGGGCTTTTACGGCACCACCTGGTCCGGCAGCGGCTGCTGGTTTACCCCCCCAGACAATGTGGAGCTGTGGTGCCGGGACTTCCCGGTGACGGTACAGTTTGACGACGGCGCGGAGCAGAAAACAGAGGACCGCTTGTTCTATCGGGAGAAATTGGAGGGGCTGGATAAGTACCCGGTGTATCTGGACGGCAACCACAGCTTGGTGACCATCCAGAACCCCCAGGCCCAGGGGGGGAGCCTTTTGGTGATCCGGGACTCCTATGGCCACTGCCTGGCCCCCTTCCTGGCGGAGCACTACCAGACCATCTACCTGGTGGACCTGCGTTACTACCGCAGCGCCCTGTCGGAGTTCTTGGCGGAGCATCCGGTGGACCGCATCCTCTACCTCTATGGGATTGACAACCTGCTGACGGATACCAACTCCGCCTGGCTGCAATAAGGGGGGAGGATCATGACCCCTATACAAATTGGTGTGGCCCTCCTGGTGCTGGCCCTGGCCCTGTTGGGGGTGGTGCTGTACCGGGAATACCGCTTGAAGGAGAAGGACCGGGTGCTGGCGGAGAAAAAGATTGCCCTGCTCCTCAGCCAGATCCAGCCCCATTTCCTCTATAACATTTTAGGTAGCATCGAATGGCTGTGCGAGACAGACCCCAAGAAGGCCCAGGAGGCCACAGAACAGCTCTCCCGCTTCCTCCGGGGGAATATGGACAGCCTGCAAAGCGTCACCACCATCCCCGCTGCCCGGGAGCTGGAACATATCCGCTGCTACCTGAGTTTGGAAGGCATCCGCTTTGGGGAGAAGCTCCACACGGTCTACGACATTGAGACGGAGGACTTCTTCGTCCCCGCCCTGGGACTGCAGCCCCTGGTGGAGAACGCTGTGCGCCACGGGGTTACCAAGCGGGAGGAGGGGGGCACCGTCAGCATCCGTACCTGCCAGACCCAGTGGGCCTATCTGGTGGTCATTGAGGACGACGGCGTGGGCTTTGACCCCGCTGCCCCCCAGGAGGGCAGCCACCTGGGGATTGAGAACGTCCGCAGCCGCCTGGAAGCCCAGTGCGGGGGGAGCCTGACCGTGGACAGCCAGCCGGGAGTGGGCACCCGGGTGGAGGTGTGTATCCCCAAGGCGCGGAAGCGGGGAAGGAGGGAGAGCCATGCGCGTTTTGGCGGTGGATGACGAGCAGCTCATGCTGGACATGCTGGTGGACCGCATCCGCCAGGCCCGTCCCCAGGCGGAGGTGCTGCCCTTTGGCAGCTCCCGTGCCCTGTTGGCGTGGTTGGAGGATACCGGCGCCCCCTTCGATGCCGCGTTCCTGGACATTGAGATGCCGGGAATCAGCGGCATCGCCCTGGCCCAGCGAATTAAGGAGCTGAGCCCCGACGGGAATATCATCTTCGTCACGGGGTTTTCCCAATATATGGCGGAGGCGTTCCAGCTCCACGCCAGCGGCTATATCATGAAGCCGGTGAGTGTGAAAGCGGTGGAGGAGGAATTGGACAACCTCCGCCGCCCGCTGCCCCAGGCCCGGCCCCACCGGCTGCGGGTGCAGACCTTTGGGAACTTCGAGGTGTTCTGTGACGGCAAGCCCATCCATTTCAGCCGCAGCCGCACCAAGGAGCTCTTTGCCTACCTCATTGACCGCCGGGGGGCGGGGAGCACCATGGGGGAGCTGATCTCCGTCCTCTGGGAGGGACGGCCGGACACGGGCAGTGTCCGCAGCCAGCTGCGCAGCCTCATTACCGACCTGCGTACCACCCTGCGGCAGTTGGAGGAGAAGTCCATCATCATCAAGCGTCGGGATTTGATTGCCATTGACCCCGAGCGGGTGGACTGCGACTACTATCGCTTTCTGGCGGGGGATATGACGGCGGTGAATGCGTTCCGGGGGGAGTACATGAGCAACTACTCCTGGGCAGAGCCCACAGTGGGGGCGCTGCATAGCCTGGATGCCCGGGGACCGGAGCCAAAGGAAAAACACTGAAAGAATGGGGATGCCGTGGAGGGACGGCATCCCCGTTTTGCCCCCATACAGCAGTTCGAGATTCATAACACCCCCGCTCCCGGCGTAAGGATAAGGAAATGCAGGAGGGGAGGGGAACCCGTGGGCAGGAAGCAAACGCTGTGGCGGGTGGGGCTGTATATCCGTTTGTCCAAGGACGACGGGCATAAGGAGAGCTTAAGCGTCCAGAACCAGCGAAAAATTTTACTGGATTTTTTAGAGCATGAGTTCCAGGGGGCGTGGGTCCTAGAGGGCCAGTATATTGACGACGGGAGCTCTGGGACAGACGACACCCGGGAGAGCTTCCAACGCCTCATCGCCCAGGTGAAGCGGGGGGCGGTGAACTGTGTGCTGTGCAAAACCCTCTCCCGGGCCTTTCGCAACTACGCTGACCAGGGCTACTTTTTGGAAGAGTTTTTCCCCCGCTGCCGCACCCGCTTCATTGCCTTAGGCAGCCCGCGGGTGGACAGCTATTTGGACCCGGAGGCGGTGCAGCTGGGCTTGGAGATTCCCATCAACGGCATTTTGAACGACCGCTATGCCGCCAAGACCTCCGCCGATGTCCGCCGGACCCTGGACATGAAGCGCCGCCGGGGGGAGTTCATCGGCTCTTTTGCCCCCTACGGCTACGCCAAGGACCCGGCGGACAAAAACGCCCTGGTCCCAGACCCAGAGGCGGCGGCGGTGGTGCGGGATATCTTCCGCCGCTGCCTCCAGGGGGAGAGCAAGGGGGCCATTGCCGCTGCCCTGAACGCCGCCCAGGTCCCCAATCCCACCGCCTATAAGGCCCGGCAGGGCTCCCGCTACGCCCGCCCAGGTCCTGGCAATGACGGCCTCTGGACCCCTACCACCGTGGCCCGGCTTTTGAAAAACCCGGTCTATGGGGGAACCCTGGTTCAGGGGCGGCAGCGGGTGGTGAGTTATAAGGTCCACCAGACGGTATCCGTGCCCCCAGAGGACTGGTACCGGGTGGAGGGGACCCATGCGCCCTTGGTCTCCCCGGAGGACTTCCAGCGGGTTCAGGCTTTGGGGGAGGGGGTCCGCTGCGCCCCTGGGGGGGAGGGGCCCCACCTCTTTGCAGGCCTTCTCCGCTGCGCCGACTGTGGCAAGGCCATGACCCGGCGGCGAGCCAGGGGGACGGTGTACTACCACTGCTCCACCTACCGCCGCAAGTCCAAGGCCGCCTGCACCAAGCACACCATCCGAGAGGACGTTTTGTGCCGGGAGACGGCTGCGGCGTTGGGGGTGCCAGAGCTGAGCCGCCCCCTGCTCTTTGCCCAGCTAGAGGGCATCCTGATCCACGAGGGGGGCGGGGTGGAGCTGCTGCGGCACTAGGGAAGTCTTTACAAACTGTTAACAGAATATGGAACATTTCGTTACAAAACCGTGGTAATATAGCATTGTTCAGGTCGGGGTGCAGAAAAGCCAGTGCCCCAAAGCCAACCCCTGGATAGGAACGACGGCCTAGAGAGACCACTCGCTTTGGGCCATCGAAAAAAGGAGGACTTCATTGGTAACATTTGAAAGCATCAAACAAGACGCCAGTATTCGCACGTACATACAGAAGGCAGACGAATCCTTGCGGGCCCTGGGCTTCACGGAGCATAGCCTTGCCCATGTGGGCCTGGTGGCCGCCAACAGCAAGTATATTTTAGAGACCCTGGGCTATGAGCCCCGCCAGGTGGAGCTGGTGCAGATTGCTGCGTACCTCCACGACATAGGCAATCTGGTCAACCGCATCGACCACTCCCAGAGCGGAGCGGTGATGGCGTTTCGCCTGCTGGACCACTTACATATGGACCCCGCGGAGATTGCGGAGATCGTCACCGCCATCGGCAACCACGATGAGGGCACCGGTACCCCGGTGAGCCCCTTGGCGGCGGCCCTGATTCTGGCAGATAAGTCAGACGTCCGCCGGAGCCGGGTGCGCAATGAGGACATATCCAGCTTTGACATCCATGACCGGGTAAACTACTCCGTCACCAAGGCGGAGATGAAAATCAACGAGAGCAAGACCCTCATCAAGCTCAAGCTGCACATCGATACCCGCTATGGCTCTGTGATGGATTATTTTGAGATATTCCTCAACCGGATGATCCTCTGCCGCCGGGCGGCGGAAACCTTGGGGCTGCAATTCAAGCTCATCATCAACGAGCAGCCGCTGGTCTGATTTACCTCTTGACAACAACACATGCAAAAGGCGCTGCCTCTCACGACCGTTCCAGGCGTGGGAGGCAGCGCTTTTTTCGTTGTGGTGGCGCAGGGAGGACGGCTTCCACCGGTGCCACGGGCGCCACAGGTGCCACCGGCGCACCCGGCCCCATGGGTCCCACCGGGCCTATGGGTATGACTGGCGCCACAGGGGCTACCGGCGCCACTGGCGCTGTGGGACCCACCGGCCCTGTTGGTGCAACGGGTGCCACCGGCGCTATGGGTCCCACTGGCCCTGCCGGTGCAACCGGTGCCACCGGAGCTGCTGGCCCCACTGGGCCGACGGGTGCTACCGGCGCCACCGGTGCTATGGGTCCCACTGGCCCCGCTGGTGCCACAGGTGCCACCGGAGCTGCTGGCCCCACTGGGCCGACGGGTGCCACCGGTGCAACGGGGGCTTTAGGCCCCACCGGGCCTGCTGGTGCTACCGGTGCCACGGGTGCTGTGGGCGCTATGGGTCCCACTGGCCCTGCTGGCGCCACCGGTGCAACAGGTGCCACGGGCGCGACCGGCCCGGCCGGTCCCATGGGCCCCACCGGCCCTGCAGGCCCTGCCGGTGCGGCA
>NZ_JBQILM010000004.1:0-88691 GCF_056797215.1 Evtepia sp. | reverse complement strand
AGACAGGGAAAGATCATGGGAATCAGTATCCACACCATGGCTGGACCCGGCAGTGTGGAGGGGTGCGGGCAGGTGTTCCAGGACACCCGGACAAGCTCCCACTATGGTATTGGCCCAGACGGAAGAATCGGACAGTATGTTCGAGAGAAAGCCCGCGCCTGGTGCTGCTCTCACGTCGTAGATCATTGGGTGGTGACCATTGAGGTGTCCAGCATCCAGGCATACCGGGAACCCTATGAATGTACGGCAAAAGCTTACACGGCCTTGATCGAACTGTGTGTGGATATTTGCCAGCGCAATGGGATCAAGAAGTTATTGTGGGTAGAGGGGAAAGAAAATTGCCCCGCTTACACAGGAAAGTGGGATGTGTGTAACATGGTTCCCCACCGGTATACGACAGATAAGGGGAAATCCTGCCCAGGTAACTACCTATTTGGGAAATACGGAGAAATCGCAGCGGAGGTCAACCGCAGACTTCGTGAAGGAAAGGATGAATTAGACATGACCATTGATGAGATGATTTCCAAGATGAGCGATGAGCAGGCCTACCGGCTCCTGGAAAAGGCCAGCGCCCATGCGGCTACTCTGGCAGAACCGGAGTGGTCGCAGGCGGAGGGCCACTGGCAGCGGGCCACTGAGGCTGGTGTCCTGGACGGCACCGCCCCGGAACGCCCCGTGAAGCGGGACGAGCTGGCGGCTATCCTGGGACGGAAGGGTCTGTTGTAAGGACGAGAAGTGCCCCCGGTATCGGATTTCCGATATCTGGGGCGTTTCCTTTTTACTGGACTTTGAAGGTGACCTCATGTCCGGGGTTTTCCTTGACCAGCAGGGCCTTCATGTCGTCCACCATCATGTTATTGTCCAAGGCTGCCTGCACGACGTCTACCAGCTTCTTCCCGTCCAGGTAGGCCCAGACCGTTGTGCGCTTCCTCCGCTTCATGCCAGCACCTCCCTGGGGCAGCAGGCCCTGACATATTCATAGCCTTGGATGGCGGCCAGACTCCGCAGGAGCCGGTAAACCTCGCCGTTCAGCATCGGGTTCAGATGCTGGCTGTTCTCTTCATTGGTCAGGATGTCCTCAGCCACGGCGTCCTCCATGGGGAGGGTGATGCAGCTCTCGGCGCTCTCGCTGGCGTTTTCCATGCGATAGGTGATGTTGATCTTTTTCATATCGTAATCCTTTCTGCCTTCGTGACCTCCGGGGCGGGGGTGTGATTAGAGGTGGATACCGTAACCGCTGGGGCCGTAAACGCACTGCCGGATGGGGTCGGTACGGATGGACTTGATATATTCCTTTGCGGCGTCCATGCTGTCAAATTCGGCCAGCATGGGCCAATTGTAGTCTGTATCCCGCTGCCCTCTGACAAAGTAGCCGTCTACCACTTTGCAGCCCTTTATAGTGTCTGTGTCAATGCGAAAAGCCACATATTTCATGTTTACCTCCATTGCCTTCGTAACCTCCGGGGCGGGACTTGATTCAGCAGCTATAAGTTTCCAATTCTCCGTTGACCATCTCATACATCCAAGTGCTTCCAGCACCCCGAATGTTGAAACGGACATAATTGTAATCGGTAGCGTCGTAGAGAGGCTGGCGGGTATAGGCGGCGGACTTCCGAAGCTGATTGTACTTGTTGACTTCGTAGGTATGGACCGCAGCGACAATCTCGATCCGCTCCAGGGCGAAGCCGAACTCTTCGGCAACCAGCCGCTTGGCTTCGTCTTCGTTCATGACGTGGGGATCGCCGTGGGTGCCATCACAGAGAGCTGCCAATGCCTCGTAGCGTTCCTGGCTCATGTTGGTACCGGTTCCCTTGCAGGGTTTCCACTCAAGTTCGCAGTCAAGCTGGGCCTGGAGGTCAGCCAACCGGCGCTCGTACTCTTCGCCGTCCTTCTTGGCGGACTTGTCCAGCTCCAGGATGCGGCTGTTCAGACAGTCGATCTCGGCGGCGCGGGCCTGGTAGACCTGCTTCTCGCCGTCAGCCTTGACGAAGGCCTGGCAGAAGGCGTCCTTGCCGCCGTCGAAGTTGTAGTAGGCTTCTTCGATCTTGGCGTACTCCTGGGCCATGGGCTGGAAGCCGGTGCGCTCGATAAATTCGCTCATCATCATTTTGGGTTCCTCCTTGAAATTTGTTGTCTGCTTTGCTATCATGGAGGTGCCGGGGGTTCCCGGTGCCTCTTGGGGCGGCGGCTTTCCTTGGTCGGGGGCGCCGCCCCGTTTGTTTATGAGCATAGTATAAAGGATTTCCTTTCAAATGTCAAGGGGAATGTTTAATATTTCCCTGTAAATTTGAAAAGTTTAACTTGACGGTCAAAAAGAAATCCTTTATACTATTTGATGATAGGAGGCGAACCATGGATATCCCAACAAAAATCAAACTAGCTGAGACCTACGCAAAAATCAGCGAAGCTGAGCTGGCCCGCCGGATTGGGACATCTCCCCAAGCATTCGGGCAAAGGATGAAAACAGGGAAGTTTTCTTCTGCTGACTTGGAGAAAATAGCTGAAGCATTGGGGGCTGAGCTTGTGTGCGGCTTCAAATTTCCAGACGGCACAGAAATATAAAAAGGCCCGGACGTTTTATGCGTCCGGGCCTTAGCTGAGCTTGTTATTGCCCTCCCTTATCAGGAAGGGGCGCTCCTGTGCGAGTAGTCGTTCTCCGTTCCTTGTTTGGCTGAAGCACCAACAGGTCGGTGAGGTCACAGTCCAGGGCTTCACAGATCAGGTCTAAATGATCCAGACTGACCCTGGTTGCAATCTCATTGTATAATTCACTGATCGTGTTCCTGCGGATGCCCGTCATGCGGGCCAAGTCCGCTTGCGTCAGCCGTCGTTCGCCAAGTCGGGCTGACAATAAAATTCTAACCATAGCCTAGCTCCTTTTCGATGTAGTATATCGGAAATGGAGTGAATTTTCTTGGATTTGATATAAAATATCGAATTTCGATATAGGGGAGCTGACACGGTTTTTGGTGCCCATTTGGTGCCCAAAGGCACCAAAAACAGCCGAAATCTACCAAGGGTTACAAGGAAAGAAAAAACGAAAATCGTTGCAGGACAACGGGTTTCAAAGTCTATGAAAGTGTGGAAAACAATGGTATCTCAATTCGTAATCAGCAGGTCGCCGGTTCAAGTCCGGCCAGTAGCTCCAGGCTGTGTTGATGAAAAAGACGCAAGCGAAAAATCCGCACTTTTGTGTGGATTTTTTGCATATTACGTTCTGTCGTTCATCCCATTGTGCACAGTGGA
Organism: Evtepia sp.; assembly: GCF_056797215.1. Classification (NCBI taxonomy): domain Bacteria; kingdom Bacillati; phylum Bacillota; class Clostridia; order Eubacteriales; genus Evtepia; species Evtepia sp. Next base: position 85,445 of record NZ_JBQILM010000004.1, on the reverse strand, counting down.
GGGATCAGTGCGAAAAGTATGTGGCAAAATACCAACGATCTAAAAGATGGCGATGTAAGGAACATCCCTCGGAGCAAATTAGGACTTGCACCGGGAGATGTTCTTTTTTGATTTAGAGAGATCGATTATGTTTTTATGGTGTGGTTGCTCCATGCTGTGAATGCCTGCATGGAAAATCTGGGCAGTAGGTGAAGTTGAATATCATACTGCGCGAGAAACTTGCTGAACTTACAAAAAACGGCGCCCCAATGCACACGCATTGGGGCATATTTTATAAAAAATAAAAGCGCTAACATACTAACTGGACGACGTGGAAAATTCTTCCTACGCTAGGCGTAGGAGGGATTTTTATGATAGATTTAGTCGAAACAGGAAAGAATATTAAAAAGCTTAGGCTGTCAAAGGGTCTCAGTCAAGAAGCACTGGCCCTGGACTCAAACCTGAGCCCCAAATGGTTGGATAACATAGAAAAAGGGAAAACCAATACGACCACAGATACCATCCAGCGCATCGCAGAGTCTTTGGGGGTTGCGCCCATGGCCTTGGGTATCCTGTCGCTAACGGATGAGGAAATCCTATCCATGGTCAGGAAAGCAAAAAAGCTATCAAAGAAAATACCAGAGAATATCTCCATGGGGGAGACCATTGTGTTGTTGAGGAAGGAACGGAAGCTCACCCAGCTACAGTTGTCAGAGCTGTCGAAGGTAAGCCAGGCCCGCCTGCGGGATATCGAACACGGCTGCGCCAACACCACCATTGACCGCTTGGAGCGTATAGCGGCTGCATTGGGAATGAACCTGTTTGCACTGAGTATCCTGGCCATACCTACGGAGGATATTCTAGAGCAGGTCCACCAGGCAAGGACGGTACATAGAGAAAAACTGGCTGCAAGTGGTAAGCTTGCAGCCAGGGAGGAGCTTATATAACGAGCCTAGCTCAGTCACTGAGGGCGTTTTTCTGGGAGACGGGGGCTTTGCGCTCGTAGCAGGCAAAGGCCTCGTCTATCATGCCCTGGTCAGGCTTTCTGGTGAAGATACTGACCACGGGGACGATCACCAACCCTGCCAGCATGGCGAAGGCACCACAGTTGATGGGGGACTGAAGCAGGGCGGGGAAGGCGGAGCGGCAGGCCATGTTCAGGATCATGATTCCCGCACCAAAGACGAAACTGGCCCAGCAGGCGGCCTTGGTGGTTTTTTTCCAATAGAGGCCATAGAGGAAGGGGGCCAGGAATGCCCCCGCCAGGGCCCCCCAGGACACGCCCATCAGCTGGGCGATAAAGCTCACAGACTGCTTGTACTGCACGATGGCGATGGCCATAGAGATAAGCACGAACACCACAATGAAGCAGCGCATGATAAAGACGGACTTCCTGTCGTCCATGTTCTTCACCAGGTTGTCCTTCAAAAGGTCGATGGTCAGGGTGGAGGAGGAGGCAATCACCAGGGAGGACAGGGTGGACATGGAGGCGGAGAGCACCAGGATTACCACAATGGCGATGAGGAGCTCCGGCAGGGTAGAGAGCATGGCGGGGATGATGGCGTCGTAGCCATCCTTGGCAATGTCCACCTGGTCGGAGAACAGCCGCCCGAAGCCCCCCAGGAAGTAGCAGCCCCCAGACACCACAAAGGCGAAGAGGGTGGAGAGGATGGTGCCCTTGTGGATGGCGTCCTCGGATTTAATGGCGTAAAACTTCTGCACCATCTGGGGCAGGCCCCAGGTACCCAGGCTGGTGAGGATCACCACCCCCAGGAGGTTTACCAGGTCCGGGCCGAAGAAGGAGGTAAAGATGCCGGGGATGTCGCCATGGACGGTCTCCGTGTCCACTACAGTGGCCAGACCCTGAATGGCGCTGTACAGCCCACCCTGGCTGTTCAGGACAGCGGCGATGATCACGCAGATGCCCACCAGCATGATACAGCCCTGGATGAAGTCGTTGATGGCGGTGGCCATGTAGCCCCCGGCGATGACGTAGACACCTGTGAGCACCCCCATCAGGAGGATACACACGGTATAGTCGATGTGGAAGGCCATACCGAACAGCCGGGACAGGCCGTTGAACAGGGAGGCGGTGTAGGGGATGAGGAAGAGAAACACGATGATGGACGCGCCGATTTTCAGCCCCTTACTCTGGAACCGCTGCCCAAAGAACTGGGGCATGGTGGCGGAGTTGAAATGCTGGGTCATGATCCGGGTCCTGCGGCCCAGGATGGCCCAGGCCAGCAGGGAGCCAATGAGGGCATTTCCGATGCCTGCCCAGGTGGCGGCCATGCCATATTTCCAACCGAACTGGCCGGCGTAGCCCACGAACACCACGGCGGAGAAGTAGGAGGTGCCGTAGGCAAAGGCGGTCAGCCAGGGGCCCACAGACCGGCCACCCAGGACGAAGCCATTGACATCGGTGGCATTTTTCCGGCAGTATAGGCCGATGCACACCATCACGGCGAAGTAAGCGATGAGCAAGATGAATTTCATAAGGAAGCCTCCTATGTTCTCTTTTGAGCTTTAATGCTTTTTAACTTTAACACTAAAAAGAAAGGAAGTCAAGGGCTTTCTCGCTTTTTCAACAAAAGATGCCTTGCTGGCCTTGGTTGGATCGTCTTGATTTTGGGTTTCCCATGGCATATAATAAGGGCAGGATTTGAGGAAAGGTGGCGTTTGCGATGGAAAGTACCTTGGCGTTCCAAGAGGAGCTTTGGGAAGAACGAGTGGATGGGCAAATCGTAGCCATGTCCCCCCGTCCCTCCCCCAATCACAACCGGGTGGCATTCAACATCGCCCGTATCTTTGCCAACTACTTGGATGGACGGACCTGTGAGGCAATTGCGGACGGTACGGACCTCTACTTGGATGAGGAAAACCACTTTATTCCGGATATGATGGTGGTCTGTGACCCAGAACAGGTGGGTGGGGATGGTGTCCACGGTGCGCCGGATCTTGTAGTGGAGGTCTTGTCCCCCACCACAGCCAAGCATGACCGAGGACGCAAAAAGGACGCCTATGAGCGAAACGGTGTTCGGGAATATTGGCTGGTAGAACCTGTAAGCAAAATGGTGGAACAGTATGTGTTACAGGAAGGACAATTGCGGCTCCATGAGGTGTATGCAGTCCATCCGGAGGTGATGCTGGCCAAAATGACGGAGCAGGAGCGCTTGGCAGTGAAAAAGGAATTTCGGTGCAGCCTCTATGAGGATCTCTCCATCCGCTTGGAGGATATCTTCCGGCGCGTACTTTGATTGCCATAAATTACTATAACGTGTGGGAAACGACGCGAAAGCCGCCTGCCGGGGGATGCCCCAGCAGGCGGCTCTGCCTGTCAAAATACATCATTTGTTGTCAGGTTACTGCTTTCCCTTTACCAGCGCCACCACGGCCAGCAGGGCGCAGATTAGGCACCAGCCGGCCCAAATCCGCAGGTCGCTGTAACTCCCTGCCATGGTAAAGCCCACCAGAGTGCCCAGGCCGTAGAGGATCAGTACCGCGATATTTCCGCCCTTGCCGCCCTTCCGGGAGGCGATGGAGACGATACCGCCCACCAGCAGCATGACCGCCACCAAGATGCCTGCGGTGCCACTGACCTCGCCGTTGCCTTCCATGGCGTTGACCATCCCGGCTGCACCGGATTGGAGGACAACAAAGACCGACAGGACGATAGAGAGGATACCTGAGACCAATTTCCATACTTTCATCGTAGATACCCCCTTGCTTTAGGCCAGTGTTGCTGGATCGAAGTCCATGGTGAGCTTGTCATCAGACCAACTGAACGCTTCGGAAAGTTCAAACTCCACAAGGGAGGTTTCGCTGGTCATAAGAAAGGCATGTTGAATGTCCAAGGTGGTGCCAGGTCTTACCTCCTTGGATGCGTTGTCAGAGCTGTAGTTGGGGTTATCATAAAGATATTCGCTCTCCAACTGAACGCCGTCCTGGAAGGCCTTTTCATACATAGCCGCCATGGCGCTGGTTGTGTCCTCGCTGTTGTTCGTCCAGGCGTAGGTGATTACAATCACCGGGGCTCCATCGTGGTTTTTCGTCAGAACCGCGCCTTTGACTTCCACGTGGAAGTTGCCCAGGTCGCCAACGCCTGCTGCCGCGGGAGGTTCTGCTTTCGTCTGAGCGGGTTTTTCCGCATCCCCGCTGCTTTCCCCCTGGCTGCTCTGGGGCTGGCTGGATGCGTCCGTTTCGCTGGGTTCTCCCCCACAGGCTGCCAGGGAGAGCACCAGGGCCATGGCGAAGAGCAGGGCCCAAATTCGGTTTTTCATACTCCTTTTCTCCTTTGTTCAGATTCCAACGCGGCCCCGGCCTGGGCGGGAGCGGCCGCCTCCCGCCCAGTGTACGGGCCTCGATGGAAACATAAAGGCGGTGTCGAGCTTTACTCTCAACACCGCCTTGATAAAATCAACGCAACGCACAACGACCACACCCCTTCCAGCAGAAAGCGCCTCTTGAAAAAGCCAGCTGAAACGGGTATAATAACGCCATGGTATAGTCTTTTGGACTACTGTGCTGAGTGGTGATCTCACTCGTACAGGGCTGTGGGATGCGCCAACATCCCGCAGCCTGCCGCATTTATGTCTCCATAGCTACTATAACCGATGCTGGACAGAATTTCAAGGGATTTTATGAAATTTGAAGCTTTTTGACAGACAAGAAACCGCCTGCCGGGTCAACTCCCTGGCAGGCGGCTGTTTCGTCTCTTGGCTGTTTAGGATTTGGTGGCCCAGTTCCCCGTGGCCATGGCGGTGAGGTAGGCGTTGATGAAACCGTCCAGGTCCCCGTCCATGACGGCGTTGACGTTGCTGGTTTCAAAGGCGGTGCGGGTATCCTTCACCAGGGTGTAGGGCATGAATACGTAGGAGCGGATTTGGCTGCCCCACTCGATCTTCAACTGCACGCCTTTCAAATCGGAGATTTTCTCCGCCTTCTCCTGCATTTGCAGCTCCACCAGCTTGGCCCGGAGCATCTTCATGCAGTTGTCCTTGTTCTGGAACTGGCTGCGCTCGGTCTGGCAGGAGACCACCACCCCGGTGGGGGTATGGATCAAGCGCACGGCGGAGGAGGTCTTGTTGACGTGCTGGCCACCGGCGCCACTGGCCCGGTAGACCTGCATTTCGATATCCTCCGGGCGGATTTCAATGTCCGCGTCCTCCGGCAGGTCCGGCATTACCTCCACCGAGGCGAAGGAGGTCTGGCGGCGGGCGTTGGCGTCAAAGGGGGAGACCCGCACCAGGCGGTGGACGCCATGTTCTCCCCGGAGGTAGCCGTAGGCGTTTTCACCCTCAATCATGATGGTGGCGGACTTCAGGCCGGCTTCATCCCCCTCCTGGTAGTCCATGATCTTATAGGTGAAGCCGTGGCGCTCCGCCCAGTGGGTGTACATGCGGTAGAGCATCTGGGCCCAGTCCTGGGCCTCGGTGCCCCCGGCCCCGGCGTGGAAGGCCAGGATGGCGCTAGAGGCGTCGTACTCCCCTGTGAGGAGGGTTTGCAGCCGGGCGCTCTCCATACTCTGAAGCAGGGCGGCGAAGTCCGCTTCCAGCTCCGGCAGCAGGGAGAGGTCCTCCTCCTCGTTGCCCATCTCGCACAGGACCATCATATCGTCCCAGGAGGACCGGCGCTTTTGCTGGTCTTCCAGCTTGCTCTTCAAATGTTTCAGGCGTTGGAGGACCTTTTGGGAGTTATCCGGGTCGTTCCAAAAGCCGTCGGCGGCGCTCTGGGCCTCTAGGAAGTCCACCTCCTGGGCGGTGCTGTCTAGGTTCAGGGCCTGTTCCAGCTCGTCCAACTGGGGGAGCAGGTTGTTGAGTTTGACTTTATATTCATCAAATTGAAGCATGGGGGTCCTCCCGTTCTGTTCTCATTCATTGAGAAGACATTATATAGTATTTTTCTCCGGCTGTAAAGGGAAAACCCGTGAAATCAGGGAAAAACCCGCAGACCTCTGGGGCTGGGAACATCCAGGGGGCGGGGATTGTGGAATATGGAAAACAAAGTCTTGCCACAGGAACGGCAAGGGGAGGGGAGCCTCGCAGAGTTCGCGCCCGCAGGCGCGAAACAAAGCGATGACAGGTTGGCTTTACCGTTGGCTGATGGTAGGCCGTTCTCCCTCCCAGAGGAAAATGAAGTCGTCTAAGTCCTGGGGCTTGGGCGGCTTGGTCTGGGGCAGAGTATGGGGATTCCCCTTGCTCATGCCAGCACCTCCTTTCTGTGTATACGGGCTATTCTATGCCAAAGCTGCCGCGAAGTTGCCAGAAATCCTTCGATGGATTCCGGAAAATTCCAAAGGAGGGGCATAGTTTTCCCGCTGGCGGCGGGGCGCCTTGACATGTTTCCCCGCGTGGGGGGCAGACTAGGCTGGGGTGATGAAGTGAAGTATCGAGACCCAAACATGGAGGCCTATTTCAACTCCCTGCCCCCCGCCGTCCGGGTCTTTATTGACCGCTCCGGGGCGGACATCTCCACCCCGGGGGAGCTGATGCTCATCGGGGAGCATTTCCGCAACAGCTTTGGCTATACGGAACGGGAGAAAAAATAAGGGCCGATTTTTCCGCAAGGCAGAGCGAGCGCTGGTGTGTCCGGCGCTCGCTTTTTTACCCTTCCCGGAGAAAGAGTATTGAAAAATCATGGGTTCCGTGCTATCCTGAACAGAGAATTTTTCCCTGGATGGAATGGTGAGGGAATTGTGGAAACGAACACGGAGTGTAGCATGACGAATGGAACGAAACCTGGGCGGTGGAGCCTGAGACTCCTGGCAATGGTGTTGCTGCTGGGGCTGTTTCCCGCCATCAATCTTTTGGTGGACCCCTTTGGGGTGTTTGGGGACCCACTCTTCCACTGGTATGGATACAATGAGACCAACAACCCCCGGGTGGCCAAGGTGGCCTGGTTGGAGGAGCACAAGGAGGAGTTTGACTCCTATATCATTGGTTCTTCCTGTGCCGCCTCCTACAATGTGAAGGAGCTGGACCGTTACTTGGATGCCAGCTTCTATAACTTTTTCGTCTACGGCAGCGATGCCAGGGATTACCGGGCCCACGCCACCTATTTGTTGGAAAACTGCCAGGTGAAAAATCTGGTGCTGAGCCTCAACTTCAACGAGGCCAACACCGAGGATGCCGGGGGCGATGACATCCACTACTGGATGCACCCCCTGGCCAGCGGCGAAAACCCGGCGCTGTTTTACCTGCGCTGTGCCTTTTTGCACACGGGATACGCCATTGACAAAATCTCCGACTACCGGCGGGACACCGATCTCCCCCAGGTGTTTGACGTGTTCGACGCGGATACCGGGATGTATGACAAGCGGGTCCGGGATGTGGAGAAGGTGGGGGACCCGGCGGTGTACGCCGCCGAGCACGGCGACGCCTTTGCCTACGCCGCCCCGCCGGATTTCCAGGACCTGCCTTACCTGGATGTGTGCATGGAGGCGGTGCGGGATATCCGGGACCTGTGCGCGGAATATGGCGTGGAGCTGACGGTGATCTGTTCCCCCGTATACAGCAGCCAATTGGAGGCCTACGGGGACGAGGCCTTGAACCGCTACCGGACAGAGTTGTCCAAGATTGTGGACTTTTGGGATTTCAGCGATACCTCCATTTCCTACGACAGCCGGTATTTCTACGATGCCTCCCACTTCCGCAACGCCGTGGGAACCATGGCCCTGGCACAGGTGTTTGGGGACGACAGCGTCTACCGCCCGGCGGACTTTGGGACCTATGTGACGGCGGAGAACTGCGCCGCCTACCTGGACAAGCTGGCCGCCCAGCCTAAGGAAGCGGACCCCACCAGCTATACGGCGGATGTGCCTGTGCTGATGTACCACCATTTCAGCCAGGAGGCGTCCGGGGAAGTGGTGCGGGCAGAGACCTTCGCCGCCCACTTGCGGGCCCTGCAAGAGGCGGGGTATACCGCCGTGAGTATGCGGGAGATGATCGACTTTGTATACAACGGGGGCAGCTTGCCGGAGAAGCCGGTGTGCATCACCATGGACGACGGCTACCTGAGCAACTACGAGATCGCCATGCCCATCTTGGCCCAGTATGGCATGAAGGCCACCGTCTTTGCCATTGGCTCTTCTATGGGGCATCGGGAATTTTATAAGGAGACCCAGCACCGCCTTACCCCCCACTTCGGCTACGACGAGGCCCGGGCGATGCTGGCCTCCGGGGTGCTGGATGTGCAGTCCCACACTTATGACATGCACCAGTGGGCGCCCTTCGAGAGCGGGCCGGCCATCCGCACCAGTGCCTTGCCCTTGGAGGGGGAGTCGGAGGCGGAGTACGCCGCCGCCCTGGCGGCAGACCTGGAGCGCTACAACCAGGAGCGTCAGGCAGAGCTGGGGGAGGGCTTCTGTGCCCTGGCTTACCCCGGCGGCTACTACAACGACCTCACAGAGGTATTGATCCACCAGGCGGGTATCCCCATCACCTTGTCCATCCGTACCGACAGCCGGAACGTGCTGCTCCGGGGCCTGCCCCAGAGCTTGTATGCCCTGTGCCGCTGGAACATCACGGAGCAGGTGACCCCGGAGGCCTTGCTGGCTATGGTGGAGGGGGAATCTTGAGGAGGAGAACTACAAGACTATGTCCATCGTGACCCTGCGGTTTTTCATCTTTGCGGGCTTCATCCTCGCGGAATATTGGCTCTGTCCCCCCAAGTGGCGGTGGGTGATGCTGCTGCTGGGCAGCGGCTACTTCCTGCTGGCCTGCACGGAGTATAACTTGGGGGTGTGCGCCGTGTTTGCGGCGGAGGCCTTGCTCACTTGGCTGGTGGCCCTGGCCATCCGGCGGGTGCCGGGGGAACGGGCCAGGTGGGCCCTCACTGGCCTGACGGTGGTGGTGCTGGCTGCGGTGATGATCCTCTACAAGGACATTGCCTTTTTCATCAACAACATCAATGGGATTGGCAGCCTTTTGGGGAAGGACCTGGGGCTGGAAATGCCCCAGTGGCTGGCACCCTTCGGGGTCAGCTATTTCACCCTGATCCTCATTGGCTACCTGCTGGATGTGCGCTGGGAGACCGTGGAGCAGCCCCAGAAAAACCCGCTGAAAATGCTGCTCTTTGCCGGGTATTTCCCCCAGCTCACCTCCGGCCCCTTCTCCCGCTACAATGATATCTCTGAGGCCTTGTTCGGGGGCGCGGTGTGGAACCGCCAGCGGTTTTATTTCGGCTTCCAGCGCTTTCTGTGGGGCCTGTTCAAAAAGCTGGTGTTGGCCGACCGCCTGGGAATGGCGGTGTCGGTGGTTTACGACAACGGCCTGTGCCAGGGGGCCATGGTGCCGGTGGGGGCGGTGCTCTTCGTGGGGCAGCTCTACGCGGATTTTAGCGGCTGCATGGACATCGTCATCGGCCTCTCGGAGCTTTTTGGCATCCCCTTGGCGGAGAACTTCCGCCGGCCCTTTTCCTCGGAAAACCTCTCGGTATTTTGGCGGCGCTGGCACATGACCCTGGGCTTCTGGCTCAAGGATTACCTGCTGTATCCCACCCTGAAATCCCGCTGGATGGGGAAGCTGCGCAAGGCCTGTAAAAAGCACCTGGGGAAGAAGGCTTCCCGGGAAATCCCCACCTATGTTGGCATGTTCGTCACCTGGTTTTGTATCGGCTTCTGGCACGGGGGCTCCTGGAAGTACATCTTCGGCAGCGGCCTGTTCTTCTTTGCCATGATCGCCGGGGGGATGCTGCTCAAGCCGCTGTTCCAGCGCCTCACCGACGCCCTGCACATCGACACGGAGGCCCGGTATTGGCGTTATTTCCAGCGCCTGCGCACCGCCTGCCTCTTCACCGCCTCGGTGTCCTTCGACCGCTTCGTCAGCTTCCAGGCGGGTTTGCAGGCCTGGAAGAGTGCTCTGACGGCCTTTGACCCCAGGGTCCTGGTGGACGGGACCCTGTTGCAGCTGGGGCTGGACGGGAAGAACCTGCTGGTGTGCGGGGGCTGCCTGGCGGCGATGCTGGCGGTATCCCTGCTTCAAGAGCGGGTGGGGAGTGTACGGGCCTGGCTGGCCGAGAAAAACACATTGCTGTCCGCTGGGGTGTCTGTCCTGCTGTTTTTGGCGGTGCTGAAATTTGGCTGCTATGGACCGGACTACCAGGCGGCAAGCTTCATTTACGCGGGATTTTAAGGAGAGTGATCGCATGAAACAGGCGCTGTTTACCCCGCCCTTTTCCACCGAACTGCTGACCAAGCGGAAGCGTCTGCGCCGGGAGCTTTTGGGGAGCCGGCGGGACTTTATCGACAAGCGGGTGGCCATCCTGGGGGGCTCCACCACCCACGACGTGCGGGATATGCTGGACCTGTTCCTGCTGCGCCAGGGCATCCGCTGTACCTTTTATGAGAGCGAGTACGCCCAGTTCTGGCAGGAGGCCATGTTCCCCAACCCAGAGTTGGAGGCCTTCCAGCCGGATATCATCTATATCCACACCTCCAACCGCAACGTCAGCCGCTATCCCCAGCTCTCGGACAGCCCGGAGGCGGTGGACGCCCTGCTGGCGGAGGAGCTCGGCCGCTTCACCGCCATGTGGGACCGGCTGGCCCAGCTGTACGGCTGCCCCCTGATCCAGAACAACTTTGAATACCCTTATTGGCGCTTGCAGGGGAACCGGGAGGCCAGTGATATCCACGGCCGTGTCCACTTCCTCACCCGGCTGAACCTGGGCTTTGCCCAGTACGCCCAGGAGAACAAGGGCTTTTACCTCCACGACATCAATTACCTCTCCGCCCTCTACGGCCTAGAGCAGTGGAGCGACCCCGCCTATTGGCATCTGTACAAATACGCCTTGGCGGTGCCGGCCATCCCTACCCTGGCCCACAGCGTGTCCAATATCATCAAGTCCATCTATGGCAAGAACAAAAAGGCCCTGGCCCTGGATCTGGACAACACCCTCTGGGGTGGCATCGTGGGGGACGACGGGCCAGAGAACTTGCAGGTAGGCCAGGAGACCTCTATGGGCCAGGCGTTCAGCGAGTTCCAAGCCTACCTGAAAGCCCACAAGGACTTAGGGGTTATCCTCAACGTGGTCAGCAAAAATGAGGCGGAAAACGCCCTGGCGGGGCTGAAACGGCCGGACATGACCCTCACCCCCGAGGACTTCATCCTCATCAAGGCCAACTGGGAGCCCAAGTCCCGGAATTTGGTGGAGATCGCCCAAAGCCTCTCCCTGCTGCCGGAGAGCTTTGTATTTGTGGACGACAACCCCGCCGAGCGGGAGATTGTCCGCCAGCAGGTTCCCGGCGCGGGGGTGCCGGAGCTGGGGGAGCATCCAGAGCACTATATCCAGGCCATAGACCGCCTGGGCTACTTTGAGGTTACGGAGCTCTCCGCCGACGATGCCGCCCGGACGGAGATGTACCGCCAGAACGCCGCCCGGGCCCAGGCGGAGGCCTCCTTTGCCGACTACGAAAGCTACCTGCGCTCCTTGGAGATGCGGGGGGAGATCGGGGCCTTTGTGCCCATGTACTACTCCCGCATCGCCCAGCTCACCAACAAGTCCAACCAGTTCAACCTCACCACCCGCCGCTTCACCCAGGGGGAGATCGAGGCCATGGCGGCGGACACACAGTTCATCACCCTCTATGGCAAATTGGAGGACAAGTTCGGGGACAACGGCGTGGTCTCCATTGCCATCGGGGAGCGGCAGGGGACGCGGCTGGACGTGATCCTCTGGCTGATGAGCTGCCGGGTGCTGAAGCGGGATATGGAATACGCCATGATGGATGCCCTGGCGGCGCGCTGCCAGGCGGCGGGGATCGACTGCATCCGGGGCTACTATTTCCCCACAGCGAAAAACGGTATGGTCCGGGACTTTTACCAAAAGCAGGGCTTTGCCAAGGTCTCTGAGGAGGCCGACGGAAGCACCGTCTGGGAGCTGGACCTCCGGGGCGGTTATGAGAAGAAGAACCATGTGATCCAGGTCACAGAACCTGAACAGGAGGAAACCCATGGATAGAGCAAGCATTTTTGAAAAACTGACGGAAGTGTTCCAGGACGTGTTCGACGACGACAGCATCGCCCTCACCGACGACACCACCGCTGCCGACATTGAGGACTGGGACTCCCTGACCCACATCACCCTCTTGGCCACGGTAGAGGAGGAATTTGGCATGAAATTCAGCATGAAGGCCGTACAGGGCATGAAAAACGTGGGGGAGATGGTGGACCTCATCGCGGCAGCGGTGTGAGCCCTTGGGTTTGGAAAAAAGAAAAGGATACGCAATACCCCCGGTATCACAGTGCTGTGATACCGGGGGTGCTCTGTTTTTGAGGATACAAAAAAGTACAGTTTTTTGTAAGGCCAGTGATTTCCAATTCCTGGGGGATACTGTCGGTTTTTCTTATATAAAGGGGAAAAATTTGCTTGCTATCACCGGCAGTTTATGGTATGCTTACACAGGATAAATAGGCTATCAAAAAACTGTAATTTTTGGGTAGGGTTCTATTTGAAAAGGAATGTGTTTGATTGGGGGAAACCTTTATGCGAAAACGGGGAATAAGCTTGGTTACTGTCCTGGCTCTGTGCCTGTGCCTGCTGCCAGGGACGGCACTGGCGGCGGCAGGAGAGGGCGACTGGACGGACGGCCTGACAAAAGCGCCTGCAGGCTACACAGAAGAAGCAGATGGGACGACCATTACCATTGCCTCAGCGGAGGGCCTGGCGTGGCTGGCGGTGCAGGTGAGGGGGTTGAATGGAATAGAAAAAAACGATTTTGCTGAAAAAACGGTTGTTCTTGCCGCTGATTTGGACTTGAATGGAAAGAACTGGACACCGATTGGCGACGGCAGCGCACGGTATAAGGGAAACTTTGATGGGGGTAACCATACGATTTCCAACATGGTGATCCATGCGAACAATGGAGAACAATACATAGGACTTTTCGGCACCGTGTGGTTTAGGGGATCAGATGAGGACCCCAGCTATGTCAAAGATGTTACGTTGGAGAATGCCAATATTGTAACAGGGAACATTGGAACCAACGCGTATATTGGGACATTGATTGGAGAGGCCTTTGCCGGAAGGGGGAGCATCTCTGGCTGCCGGGCCAGTGGAGAGATCAACTGTCAGGTGGCAACGGGAGATATTGACGCAGGGGGGATGATTGGCCATGTAAACCCAATCCAAAACGTTGCGGAATCCATACAAATAACAAATTGCACAGCAAATGTGAAGGTTGGCGGCAAATACAATCAAGGTGGCGGGTTTGCTGGTGGAATGAGTGAGGGGGCAAAAATTTCCAACTGTGGAGCGACGGGAACTGTGACCATGGACGAACCATACAATGGCTATACTTCGGCGGTTGCCGGCGGTTTTCTCGGGGCGCTGATGATCCTGAATGAAACACCTCTGTCTATTCAGGACTGCTATGCAACGGGAGATGTTTTTGTGAATGCAAGTACAGGTGGGTATCAAGCTGCGGGCGGTTTTCTTGGAGGGGAACCCTATGCGGAAGCGCCCGCTGTCATTCAGGGCTGCTTCGCTTCCGGAGATGTTACAGTCACAACAAACAGTACAGAAATGCAATGTGTAGGCGGTTTCATAGGGCTTGGATTCCAAGGCCTGAAGATGAAAGACAGCTATTGCACAGGGGATGTGACGGTGACCAATGGCACGGCTCTGGCCGGGGGCTTTGCAGGCTATAACGGGGGCGAACTGGCCAACTGTTATTCTTTGGGAACTGTAACAAGCCAAAGTGAAACCCTTGCGCGCGCTTTCGGCCTTGTGGCAAACGCATCGGCAGGAAGTATTTATGAGAATTGCTATGCGTTGGGGGCGGCAATGACGGGGACCGTAGTGAGCCCATGCTTGTCTACAAGCGCAGAGATTATCAACAATGGCTGTTACCACTATGCGGGAATCGACTTTGGCGAAGGGACGCCCGCCGGGACAGAACAGTCCACCGCCCTGTCCCTGGAACGAATCATAAGTGGAGCGTTTACCGGCCTGGATGGGAAGGCCTGGATGAAAGGTCCCGGTCCCTTGCCCCACTTGAAAGCGATTCCCTCAGAGGTCCAGGTGACGGAGAAACCCGGCTATCTCTATCAAAGCGTTACCTTTGATGCCCAAGGGGGCAGTGGGGTGGACGCGCAAAGGGTCTACTATGGCACAACGATCACAGCGCCGGTTTCCACCCGGGAGGGCTACGATTTGGCTGGATGGTATACCACAGCCGAGGGGGTGGGGGAAGCGTTCAACTTTGAAACCCCCATCACCGAGGATATGACCCTCTATGCCCGGTGGACAGAGAAGCCGGCGCCTCCGCCTTCCGGCGGCGGTGGTTCCAACGGCGGCGGCACCACCCCCACCCCGCCTCCGGTGAGCACCGACACAGACACCAGCGGGGGCGCCCCCACCACCGAGACCACGGCCAAGCCCTCTGCCACCACCCAGGGGGAGACGGCTGCCGCCACAGTGAACAAAGCCACCGCCGATGAGATCATTAAGCAGGCCACGGAGAACCAGAGCGAAACTGTGGTGATTGCCCCGGAGGTCAAGGGGGATGTGACGAAAACGGAAGTGTCCCTGCCTGCTGAGACCGTGGGGGCCCTGGGCAGCGGAACACAAGCGAACCTTACCGTCTCCACCCCTGTGGCGGAGGTGACCATCCCCAACGGTGGCCTGGGCAGCCTGAGCAGCGGCGGGGGGAAGGTTACGGTGACAGCGGAGAAGCAGGGGAACCGCGTGACCCTATCCATCACCGCCGGGGGCGAGAGGGTAGGGGAGATCCCCGGCGGCATCACCCTCACCGTGCCCCACAAGGACTGCACCCCCGGCACCGTGGCGGTGCTGGTTTATGAGGACGGCAGCCGGGAGGTGGTGCGCAAGTCCATCGCCGACGGGGATGCCCTAAAGGTGACCATCCCCCTGGACGGCTCTGCCAAGCTGGAACTGCTGGACAATGGGCAGTCCTTTGCCGACGTACCTGGGGACCACTGGGCGGCGGAGGCGGTGGCCTTTGCCAGCGGCCATGAACTGTTCCACGGCACTGGTGCCGGACAGTTCAGTCCGGATCAGCCCATGAGCCGGGGCATGTTGGCGGTGGTGCTGCATAATTTGGAGCGCAACCCGGAAGCCGCCGGGGGATCCTTTGAGGATGTAGACGACGGCCAGTGGTATACCCAAGCCGTTACCTGGGCGGCAGAACAGGGCATCGTCACCGGCTACGGCGGCGGCCAGTTTGGGCCCGATGACAACATCACCCGGGAACAACTGGCGGTAATCCTCTGGCGCTATGGGGGCCAGCCTGCCGCGGCCCAGAACCTGCCCTTCTCCGATGCAGACCAGGCCAGTCCCTGGGCCCTGACGGCTCTGAGCTGGGCTGCGGAACAAGGGATTCTCAACGGCAAGGTCGGCGGCATCCTGGACCCTGGGGGCTTTGCCACCCGAGGGGAAACGGCACAGATGTTGATGCACTTTATGACCAGATGAATCCGCCTAGGCGGAACAAAACAGCGCACAGCCCTTCCATTCAGGCTGTGCGCTGTTTTTTGTCAGTCCTTTTCCGTCTCAAACTCTAGGATGGTCCCGGTGTTGGCGTCGATTTCATACTTGTACTCCATGGACCCCACATAGAACTCCACCTCATAGAGGTAACGGCCGTTGTCCCGGTCCCCCTCCACTTGGAGGAATACCGTGTCGGTCTGGGCCACCCTGGCGTGTTCCAGGGCGATGTCCACGGCGTCCTGCTCTGAGAGGGCCACGGTGGTTGTGCCGATGCTCCCACCATGGTGGCTGTTGTGGTGGCCACCGGTGGTGGGCTGCTGGGTGGGATTGGTGGCCGCCGGGGGTGGTGTCTGAGTGGTTGTGTCCTGGGGTGCGGTGGGTGTGGTGGAGGGATCGCCCCGAGAGGTGTTGGCGGAGGAATCCGTCATGGGTTGGAGGGCGGACTGGTTGGTGGGGACTAGGCCACAGCCAGCCAACAGTGCAGCGCACAAAACTGCTGCCGCCGCCAGGGCTATCATTGAAACCTTCATAACATGCCTCCTAAGAGAAAAGGATGTATCCCTATCATATCACTTCCGCTTCCCAGAGGTCAAGAGGAAAAAGGGCTTGTATTTTGCGCCCAGTGCGTTATAATAAGAGGGACAACAATCAATGGGGAGCTTGTACACAGGCTGAGAGGAAGGTGTGGCCTTCGACCCATAGACCTGATTTGGGTAATGCCAACGTAGGGATACAGACACAGTACGCTATGGCGGGGAGTTGCCCAAGGGGGGACTTCCCGCTTTTTTGCAGCGGAGAACAGGAGGGATGGGCCATGGTGACCATCAACGGCGAGGCCTTGGACGCAGGGGGCAAGACCCTGGCGGCCTATTTGGCCGAAGCTGGATATGAACAAAACCGCATTGCCGTGGAGCGCAACGGGGAGATCGTGCCCAAGGCCAGCTATGGCGAGACACGGCTCCAGGATGGCGACGTGGTGGAGGTGGTGAACTTTGTGGGGGGCGGCTGATCCCCGCCCCAGCAAGGCGGCGATGCGCCAAGCCCTGATGGCACGCCACGGGGCAGTGCTCCAGGCGAAGTTTGAGGGCAGCACCGTGGCCATCTGCGGCTTGGGGGGGCTGGGCTCCAACATTGCCATCGCGCTGGCCCGGGCTGGGGTGGGGCGGCTGGTTCTCATTGACTTTGACCAAGTGGATATCACCAACCTAAACCGCCAGCAGTATAAGGCCAGCCAGCTGGGGCAGGACAAGGCCCAGGCCTTGGGGGAGAACTTGGGGGAGATTGCCCCCTATGTCTCCCTGTCCTGCCACAGCGTCCGCCTGACCGAGGGCAACGTCACAGCCCTGCTCCAAGAGGCGGACATCATCTGCGAGGCCTTTGACCAGCCGGAGGCCAAGGCGATGCTGGTGAATGCTGTGTTGGAGAAGCTGCCGGGGAAGTACCTGGTGGCCGCCAGCGGCATGGCGGGGCTGGGTTCTCCCAACGCCATCCAAACCCGCCGGGTGGGAAAATATTTCTACCTCTGCGGGGACGGGGCCAGCGACGTGGCGGACCTGGGGAGTCTTTTTGCCCCCCAAGTGATGCTCTGCGCCGCCCACCAGGCCCAGACCGTCCTGCGGATTTTGGCGGGGGAATACCATGTTTGACCGGCCCCTTTGGGGGGCCTGGGAAAAGGAATCACATTACGGGGAAGGAGAAGCATGAACACAACAGATAAGCTGGTCATCGGCGGCCATGAATTTACCTCCCGCTTCATTTTGGGCTCGGGGAAATACTCCCTGGGCCTCATTGAGGCGGCGGTGCGGGACGCCGGGGCGGAGATCATCACCTTGGCCCTGCGCCGGGCCAACACCAAGCAGGAGGAGAGCATCCTGGACTATATCCCCCAGGGGGTGACCCTGCTGCCCAACACCTCCGGGGCCCGGAACGCCCAGGAGGCGGTGCGCATTGCCCGCCTGGCCCGTGAATTGGGCTGCGGGGATTTTGTCAAGATCGAGATCATGCGGGACGCCAAATACCTCCTGCCGGACAACGCGGAGACCATCCGGGCCACGGAAACCTTGGCCAAGGAGGGGTTTGTGGTCCTGCCCTATATGTACCCAGACCTGAACGTGGCCCGGGACCTGGTGGACGCCGGAGCGGCGGCCATCATGCCCCTGGGGGCCCCCATTGGCTCCAACAAGGGCCTGGCCACCAGGGATTTTATCCAGATTTTAATCGACGAGATCGACCTGCCCATCATTGTGGACGCAGGCATCGGCCGTCCCTCCCAGGCCTGCGAGGCCATGGAGATGGGGGCGGCGGCCATCATGGCCAACACCGCCCTGGCCACCGCCGGGGACCTGCCCCTGATGGCTGCTGCCTTCCGCCAGGCCATTGAGGCTGGGCGCAAGGCCTATCTGTCGGGCTTGGGCCGGGTGCTCACCCGTGGGGCCTCTGCCTCCGACCCCCTTACCGGCTTCCTCCACGATTGAGAGGTGGGATATGGGGAATCAATTTTTTGTAGAGAACCAAAGCCTGCCCCAGGGGGCGCTGGAAAAGAAGCACCGCTTGGAGACCGACCCCGCCGCCCGGGCAAGCCACATGGAATACCTGCCTGACATGGAGCAAATTGACTCCAACATCCGGGACGCGGTGATGGAACAGGTGAAGGGCTTTGACGCCAAGGGCTATACGGCGCAGGATGTCCGGGGGGCCCTGGACCATGAACGCTGTTCCTTGGAGGACTTCAAGGCCCTGCTGTCCCCGGCTGCGGAGCCCTTTTTGGAGGAGATGGCCCAACGGGCCCGGCTGGAAACCAGCCGCCACTTCGGCAACACCGTCTATCTCTTCACCCCCCTGTATATCGCCAACTATTGCGAGAACTACTGCGTCTATTGCGGCTTCAACTGCTACAACCATATCAAACGCATGAAGCTCACCATGGAGCAGATCGAGCATGAGATGGAGGTCATTGCCCAGAGCGGCATGGAGGAGATTCTCATTCTCACCGGGGAGAGCAGGGCCCGCAGCGATGTGGAATACATCGGCGAGGCCTGCCGCCTGGCCCGGAAGTATTTCCGCATGGTGGGGCTGGAAATCTACCCGGTGAATACAGCGGAATACCGGTACCTCCACGAATGCGGCGCGGACTACGTGACGGTGTTCCAGGAGACCTATGACCCGGACAAATACGAGAAGCTCCACCTCCAAGGCCGCAAGCGGGTGTGGCCCTACCGCTTCGAGGCCCAGGAGCGGGCCCTCCGGGGGGGGATGCGTGGGGTGGCCTGTTCTGCCTTGCTGGGGCTGTCGGACTTCCGAAAAGACGCCCTGGCCAGTGCCCTGCATGTGTACTACCTTCAGCGCCAATACCCCCAGGCGGAGCTGTCCCTCTCCTGTCCCCGGCTGCGGCCCATCCTCAACAACCACAAGATCGGCCCCCAGGACGTGGGGGAGCGGCAGTTGTGCCAGATTTTGTGCGCCTACCGCATCTTCCTGCCCTACGTGGGCATCACCGTCTCCTCTCGGGAGAGCGCAGCCTTCCGGGACGGCATCGTGAAGATCGCCGCCACCAAGGTTTCCGCCGGGGTCTCCACAGGCATTGGGGACCACGAGAGCAAGTACACCGGCGTGGAAGGGGACGGGGAGCAGGGGGACGAACAGTTCGAGATCAACGACGGCCGCAGCTTTTCCCGGATGTACCGGGACATGGAGCAGGAGGGCTTGCAGCCGGTGCTCAACGATTACCTCTATGTTTAAGCTGCTGTGTGTGACCAACCGCCGCCTGTGCCGGGGAGAGTTCCTCCAACGGGTGGAGGCCCTGGCAGCGGCAGGGGCTTCGGGTATCCTCCTGCGGGAGAAGGACTTGTCCCCGGAGGCATATCAAACCCTGGCCCGGCAGGTACAGGCGGTGTGCCAAAGATACGGGACAGCTTGCATCCTTCACAACTTCGCCGCTGTGGCGTTGGAGCTGCAGGCAACGGCGTTCCACGCCCCCTTGCCGGTGCTGCGGCAGATGGGGGAGGGGGTACGCAGTGGGTTTCCCATCCTGGGGGCCTCCTGCCACTCGGTGGAGGACGCGAGGGAGGCCCAGGCCTTGGGCTGCAGCTATATCACAGCAGGCCATATTTTTGACACAGACAGCAAGAAGGGCCTACCAGGCCGGGGCTTGGACTTCCTCAGGGAGGTCTGCGCCTGGGTAGACCTGCCGGTGTACGCCATTGGCGGCATTGGAGCGGAAAACCTGGCCGCTGTGCGCCAGGCGGGGGCTGCGGGGGCCTGTTTGATGTCCGGCCCCATGGCCTGCGGGGATGTGGCGGCCTATTGGAAAAGTTTGCAGAAAGCGGGGGAGTACCATGCCCTTTGACAAGCACTGCCTGCGGCTGTATGCGGTGACAGACCGCGGCTGGGTGGGCAGGCAGACGCTATTGGAGCAGGTTGAGGCGGCCTTGCAAGGGGGCGTCACCCTGGTCCAGCTCCGGGAGAAGGAATTGACCCAGGCGGAATTTTTGGAAGAAGCCCGTCAGGTCAAAGCCCTGTGCCACAAGTACCAGGTGCCGCTGATTGTCAACGACAATGTGGACGTGGCCCTGGAAAGCGGGGCGGACGGGGTCCACGTGGGGGCGGAGGACGTCCCTGTGGCGGAGATTAGAAAGCGGGTGGGCCCGGAATTTATCATTGGGGCCACCGCCAAGACCGTCCAGCAGGCCCGAGGGGCCCAGGCTGCGGGGGCGGATTATCTGGGGGTGGGGGCGGTGTATCCTTCCCCCACCAAGCAGGCGGCCCTTGGGATCACCAAGGAGCAGCTCAAGGAGATTTGTGCCGCAGTTTCCCTCCCCGCCGTAGCCATTGGGGGCATCACAGCGCCCCGGGTGGCAGAGCTTCGGGGCAGCGGGATCGAAGGGGTGGCGGTGGTCTCCGCCCTCTTTGGCGCGGAGGAGATCCAGGCCGCTGCCCGGGACCTGAGACAGGCGGTAGAGAAGATGATGGAAGGGGGAGGGGAAGGATGAAAACTGCCCTGTCCATTGCCGGCAGCGACCCCAGCGGCGGGGCCGGCATCCAGGCGGACTTAAAGACGATGACCCTCCATGGGGTGTACGGGATGAGCGTCATTACCGCCCTCACCGCCCAGAATACCGCCGGGGTCTTTGGCATCCACGAAGTGCCCCCGGAATTTGTCCGCCAGCAGTTGGAGGCGGTGTTTTCCGATATCCCCCCTGACGCGGTGAAGATCGGCATGGTGGCCTCCGCGCCCCTGATGGAGACCATCGCCCGGAGCCTCCGGGACTACCATGCCCCACAAGTGGTGGTGGACCCGGTGATGGTGTCCACCAGCGGGGCGCGGCTGATGGCGCCGGAGGCAGTGGAGACCTTACGGCGGGAACTCCTGCCCCTGGCGGTGTTGGTGACCCCCAACGTCCCGGAGGCGGAGATATTGGCCGGAATGCCCGTCCGCAGCCCAGAGGATATGGAGGCTGCGGGGAAGAGGATTTATGAGGCCTACGGCTGTGGGGTGCTGTGCAAGGGGGGGCATGCGGTGAACGATGCCAACGACCTGCTGTACACAGGAGAGGGGCCCCAGTGGTTCCCTGGCCGCCGCATCCACAACCCCAACACCCATGGCACCGGCTGTACCCTGTCCAGCGCCATTGCCGCCAACTTGGCCCTGGGCCTGGACTTGTCCGCTGCCATCCAAGGGGCCAAGGACTACCTTTCCGGGGCCCTGGCTGCCATGCTGGACCTGGGGGCAGGCCACGGGCCCTTGGACCATGCCTACATCCTGCGAAAGCAGGCAGATTGACGAAGGAGATACGAGTATGGAACGCAACTACGCCACGCAGATGGACGCGGCCCGCCGGGGCATCGTCACGCCGGAGTTGGAGGCCGTCGCCAAGAAAGAGCGCATGACGGTGGAGGAATTGCTGCCCCTGGTGGCCAGCGGCAAGGTGGCCATCCCCGCCAACAAGAACCACCGCTGCCTGAACCCCGAGGGCATCGGCTCCATGCTGCGCACCAAGATTAACGTGAACCTGGGGGTTTCTAAGGACTGCAAGGACTACGACGTGGAGATGGAGAAGGTGAACGCCGCCGTGAAGCTGGGGGCGGAGGCCATTATGGACCTGTCCAGCCACGGGGACACCAGCCCCTTTCGGAAAAAGCTCACCAGCGAGTGTACCGCCATGATTGGCACCGTGCCGGTGTATGACAGCGTCATCCACTACCAGCGGGACCTGGACACCCTCACGGCCCAGGACTTCCTCGACGTGGTCCGCCTCCACGCCCAGGAGGGGGTGGACTTCGTTACCCTCCACTGCGGCATCACCCGCAAGACCATTGACCAGATCCGCACCCACAAGCGGAAGATGAACATTGTCTCCCGGGGCGGTTCCCTGGTGTTTGCCTGGATGTGCATGACCGGGGAGGAAAATCCCTTTTATGAATACTACGACGAGATTTTGGAAATCTGCCGGGAGTACGACGTGACCATCTCCCTGGGGGATGCCTGCCGCCCCGGCTGCCTGGCCGACGCCACCGACGTGTGCCAGATCGAAGAGCTGGTGCGCCTGGGAGAGCTCACCAAGCGGGCTTGGGCCCGGGACGTGCAGGTGATGGTGGAGGGCCCCGGCCATGTGCCCATGGACCAGGTGGCTGCCAACATGAAGGTTCAGCAGACCATTTGCATGGGGGCCCCCTTCTACGTCCTGGGGCCTCTGGTGACAGACATCGCCCCCGGCTACGACCACATCACCGCCGCCATCGGTGGGGCCATCGCGGCCATGAACGGCGCGGCTTTCCTGTGCTACGTCACCCCGGCGGAGCATTTGGCCCTGCCCAATGTGGAGGACGTGAAGCAGGGCATCATTGCCAGCCGCATCGCTGCCCACGCGGCGGACATCGCCAAGGGGGTCCGGGGGGCCCGAGAGATGGACGATAAGATGGGGGACGCCCGCCGGAATCTGGACTGGGAGGGCCAATGGGCCTGCGCCCTGGACCCGGAGACGGCAAAGGCCATCCGCAAGGAACGGGCCCCGGAGCACGACGACACCTGCTCCATGTGCGGCAAGTTCTGTGCGGTGCGCAGCATGAACAAGGCCCTCAGTGGGGAGCATATCGACATTTTATAATGGGAATAGAAAACGGCACGGGAGGGATCCGCCTCCTGTGCCGTTTGTATTTTATGTGGATTTGTCCGTACCCGCGCCCTGGTGTGGGGGGGGAAGGAAGAATTTTTCCAGAGAGGGGAAGAGGGTTTTGAACACAAAGCAGTGGTCCAAGGCCCGGTTGTACAGCCCCACGATGGTCCCTGCGCACAGGGCGTAGGGGATGGTGCCGATGCCGATTCCCTGGAAGTGCCCAAAGCCGAAGAAGGTGAAGGACATGACCACGGCGATGGTCAGGTAACTGCAATCGGTGATGGTCTTGACCCGGCTGCTGGGGAGGTTCCGGGCGGCGGAGACCTCCTTGACCACCAGCTCGTAGACCTCCGGGGCCAGATAGGTATGCAGCACGAAGGAGACCCCCAGGGCGCACAGCAGGGCCCCAATGACGAAAAAGGCGATCCGACCGGGCAGGGCCAGGGAAGGGAAGGGAATCAATAGGAAGAGGTCCAAGATTGCCCCATAGAATATGGCGGAGAAAAAGGAGAAGAGGAAATACGGGCGGAACTTCCGCAGGGCTGCGCACAGCCCCAGCAGCAGCAGGACTTGGACGATATATTCTGCCCGCCCAAAGGTGATGGCAGGCCAGAACTCTGCCAGCTTCAGGTGCAGCAGATAGGCCGGGGCCACCACCATGGAGAGCCCCAGGTCCGCCACGGTCATCAGGGCGGTGCCAAAGGCCAGCAGGACAATGCCGGCCACGTAAGCCGCCTCGGCGGGGAAGCTGCGGCGGTGTTCCATGGTATCCCTCCTTTCCTCTGGGGTTAGCTTATGCCCCCGCGTCTGCCAGGGTGAGGGCTTGGTCGGTGTTGAAGCTGTAGGTGCGGCCGTCGGTGCTGAGGATGATGGTGCCGCTCTTGCCGGTGCCATAGACTGTGGTACCCCGATCCATCAGCCGTTGGAGGGCGGAGGCGGTGGGGTGGTGGTAGGAGTTGCCCACCTTATAGGAGGCCACGGCGTACTCCGGCTGGATCACATCCAGGAAGTCCTGGCAGGAGGAGCTAGAGGAGCCGTGGTGGCCTACCTTTAGCACGTCGATATCCTGGAAGAGGTGCAGGCAGTCCTGCTCCACCCGCTGGGAGATGTCCCCGGTGAAGAGGATTTGTACGCTGCCGCAGGCCAGCTGCGCCACCACACTGCTGTCGTTGACGCTGGACCAATCGTCGCCGGTTTCCAGGACGGTGAGGGCGGTGCCGGGGCCCAGGGGGATCACCCGGTCCTCATCGTAGGAGAAGGTACAGCCCGGCTCGGTCTGGACGGCGGAGAAGTAGTCCTGGTAGGTTTTGGAGGAGGCACGTTTGCCGCTGTCAATGACCTCCCCCACCTCGTAGGCGTCCAGCACGTCGTCCAGGCCGCCGATGTGGTCGGTGTCAGGGTGGGTGGCGATGATGTAGTCCAGCTTCCCGTCCACATAGGGCCGCAGGTATTCCACCACAATGGGGCCGGCCTTGTTGTCGCCGCCGTCGATGAGGACTTCAATTTCCCCGCAGTCGATGAGGGTAGCATCCCCCTGGCCTACGTCGATGAAGTGGACTTGGAGGAGGTGCTCTGTGTTGGAGATGACGTTTACCTGGTAGTTCTCCCCGTCCCACAGCACCTGGGCCCCAAAGGCTTCCAGCACCGGGCGGATGGGCAGGTAAGCCAGGCCGTCCAGCACCACGGCGGTGGTGTCCATAAACACCTCCTGGCCGTTGACGAGAAGGTAGTGCTGGCCCATGGGCACCCGGACGGTGGTGCCGTCTTTCTGTACTGTGGCGGTTTGGCTGCTCTCCTCCCAGGTGACGGTGCAGCCAAAGGCCTCCATGGTGGCCCGGCAGGGCACTTGGGTCCGGCCGATGCCATCCAGGAAGGGTTCGCCGGTGGCGGCGGTGTAGGGGACAGCCTGGCCGTCGATGGTCACCCGGAGGGCGGGGTCTATCCTGGTGGCGTAGTTCCCCAGGACGATGGCCGCAGCCACCACCAGGAGGATGAGCCAGGGCTTTGCTTTCATCGCCTTGCGGTGGTTCTTCCGGCGCTTTTTCATGGGGCCTGTCTCCTTCTGTCCGTGCTTGTGGTGAGGTAAGATGTAAAAAGAAAGACCGCCCAGGGGTGGCCGTTGTCTTGCCTTGATTATAGCATAGGCGGGGGGAATCATCAAGGCTTGTGTGGAAACAAATCCCGGGAGGCTGGGGGAAGGGAGACGGGATAGCTTGGAAAAAAGTAGCACAGGATACTTATAGGAAGCGTGAAAACTGCCGATACAAGATTTACAGGTGCAGCCATTGGCCGGGGCGACAGGATGGCCTAAGATGGCAATCTGCAATCCAACGATAGGGGGTTATCCATTTGGTGAAAAAAACATTCGCATTTCTTTTGGCCGTGTGCCTGCTGGTCTCTACCATACCGGCAGCCGCAGCCGCCCCAGCGGCGGGGGGGCCGTCAGCCCGAGAAGGGGCGTTCTCTATCCCCACCGCATCGCAAGCCACTCAGATCATGGAAAATTTGAAGGAAAACTATCCAGAAGGTATGACGTGGACGAACGCTAACGAATACAAATGGAAGGGGGGAAACGGAGAAACCGGCGCAGTGATAGCAGAAACCGGTGCAGGTTGTGTGGCCTTTGCTTATATCCTTAGTGACGCGGTATTCAATGAGTTGCCGGCTAGGATGCTATCTAAGGGCAGTTTCAAGTTTGAAGATGTACGAGTTGGAGATATTCTGAGGGTGAATGGCGATGCGCACACTGTTATTGTGCTTCAGGTTGTAGGCGACAGTGTGATCGTTGCCGAGGGCAACTACAGTGGCACAATTCACTGGGGCCGAGGAATGTCGAAGGATGAGGTCATCGCAGCGGATCATTTTATTACCCGTTATCCTAAAGGGTATACCCCCACAGACGATCCTGAAGCTGACAAACCTATGGATGAAAATAGTAAGGGGGGTATTCCCAATAGCCAATTACAATGGGAGTTGACGAAAGCGGGAACACTTACGATTTCTGGCACCGGGAAAATGCCGGATTTCACGTTTGGAAGTTCTGGGTCTGATATCATATCTGACCGCCCCTGGAACGATTACACGGATAAAATCCTGAAAGTTGTGATTGAGGATGGTGTTACCACCATAGGGAACAACGCGTTTCGGAAGTGTCCGACCTATAGTATCTCCTTTCCTGGCAGTATCAAAGAGATAAGGGGGAGTGCTTTCCGGGAATCCCAAATTGTTTCGCTTTCTCTTCCCAATGGAGTTGAGACCATAGGAGACAGTGCCTTTTCTGGATGCACACAACTAACTGCTGTTAATTTGCCTGCCAGCATTATAGCTGTGGGAAACGCGGCCTTTTCTGAATGTACGAATATGAAAAGTGTAGCGTTTGCACCCAGTGGGAATCAAGTAACGATGGGGAACCAGACGTTCATGAGATGCCAGAGACTGGTCAGCGTAACCCTCCCGCAGAAGATGGACTGTATTGGTGACGAGATGTTTCTGAACTGCTTACTTCTTACCAATCTGACCATTCCCGATGGGGTCAGCAAAATTGGGGAGAAGGCATTTAGCTCTTGCGGCATTTTGGCATCGCTTACGATCCCGGCCAGTGTAACGGAGCAGATAGGGATGGCAGCTTTTGCATCGGCACCCCTTACAAACATCTACTTTGGTGGCACCCAAGAGCAGTGGGCATCCATTTCTAAAATTGCACAATTAGGTTCCAACAGTACAGTACACTACAACAGCACCGGCCCCGATGGCGAGCAGCCCACGCCGCCGACCCCTGTCCCCCTCACAAAAGAGGACTTCAACTACACCGCCCCCGCAAATTTGACCTACGACGGCAGCGGGAAAGCGGCCAACGTCCGCCCCAAGGACAGCTTGAGCGGAGACGTGGGCATCATTACGGTGAAGTATTACCAGGGGTCTGAGGAACAAGGCTCCACCACAGCCCCCACCAGCGTCGGCACTTACAACGTCAAGATTGACGTCGAAGCCACAGCCTCTTACGAGGCAGCCACCGGCCTGGAAATGGGGAGCTTTACCATTAAGCCGAGGGCCCTTGCGGGCAGCCTTGTGGTCTCTGCCTCTGACAGTGGGGGCGAGGGGAAGATCACGACAGGAACCGTGCTGACTGCACACGCCAACGCCAATGTGGTAGCGGGGGATTCCCTGTCCTATCAGTGGTATCGTGACGGCAAAGAGATTGAAGGCGCAACAGAGGCGACTTATACGCTGACCACAGCGGATACAGATGAGAGTGTCATCACAGTCAAAGCCACTGGCGGTACCAACTACTCTGAGGAGCTGGCCAGCAATGCCGTTACCGTGGGCAAAAAAGCCATGACTGCCACCTTGGCACTTTCCGCAGACGAGGCAGAGGGCAGCACCGTTCTAACGGCAAGCATTGCGGACACCGAGGGCGAAGTTGCGTATGATGCCCTCGCAGACAAGGGCCTGGAACTTGTTTGGACCCGCAGCGGGGCAGTGTTTTCCAATGAAGCGGCGACATACCCCGTCCAAAATTCGGACCGTGGCAAGGCCATCACCGCCAAGCTGGTTCCCGCCAAAGAGAGCGAGTATACCGGCGAAGTGGTAGCCACCGGCACCGGGACGAATTTTGACAACGGGGTGTATACCCTCCCTGCTGTTGCCCCCGGCGCACCCACTGGCCTGACGGCCACCCCTGGCGATGGCAAAGTAGCCCTGACGTGGACCGCGCCAGAGGACAACGGCGGCGCTGAGATTATTGGCTACGAAATCACAGCGAATAGCAGCGTCGTGGAAGTGGGGAATGTGACCAGCTATACCGTTTCCGACCTGGACAACGGCACGGAATATCGCTTCACAGTGCAGGCGGTGAACAGCGTTGGCACCGGTGCGGCCTCCAACGAAGTGACTGCCACCCCTAAGGCTGGCAGTACCCCCACGCCGCCCAGCGGTGGCGACCGGCCCAGCAACCCCAAGCCTCCCGTGGACCCCACGCCCCCGCCTGCCACAGGGGAGGACGTGACCCAGACCGTGACCCCCGACATCAGCGACGGCACCGCTTCCGCCACCGTGGACAAGGAGACCGCTGACAAGCTGGTTTCCGACGCGGTGGACAACGAGAGCGAAAACGTCACCGTGAAGGTGGAGGTCCCTGCCGGTGCCGATGTCAGGGAAGTCAAGGCCGATATCCCCGCCTCGGCGGTGGCCGGATTGGCCGCCAAAACCGACGCCAACCTGACCGTTGACACCCCCGTGGGCAACGTGACCCTCCCCAAGGAGACCTTGGCCCAGCTGGGCGGCACCAGCGGCAATGTCACCATCGCCGCCGCGGTCAATGAGGACAACAGCGTGAAGGTGGAGGTCCAGGCCAACGGCACCACCGTCGGTGCGCTCGATGGCGGCATGAAGGTTGACCTGCCTGTGCGCCAGCCCACCGCCGGCACCGTGGCTGTCCTGGTGGACGCCGAGGGCAACGAAACCATCCTGCCCAAGTCCGCCGTGGACGGCGGCGAGATGGCGGTCTTGTTGGAGGACGGCTCCGCCACCCTGAAGTTTGAGGACAGGGCCAAGAGCTTCTCCGACACCGAGGGCCACTGGGCCAAGAACTCCATTGCTTTCGTCAGCAGCCGCAACCTGTTCCAGGGCATGGAGGGCAACCGCTTCAAGGCCGACGAGCCCATGAACCGGGCCATGCTGGTGACGGTGCTCCACCGCTTGGAGAGCACCCCCGCCGCCGGTTCCGTCAGCTTTGATGATGTGCCCGCCGACGGCTATTACGCCAACGCGGCCGCCTGGGCAGCAGGCAAGGGCATCGTCACCGGCGATGCCAGCGGCTTCAACGGCCAGCGCAACATCACCCGCCAGGAGATGGCCGTGATGCTGTACCGCTACGTCCAGACCATCCACGGCAACCAGGGTACCCTGGGCAGCTACGATGGCATGGACGGGGCAGA
Organism: Evtepia sp.; assembly: GCF_056797215.1. Lineage (NCBI taxonomy): Bacteria > Bacillati > Bacillota > Clostridia > Eubacteriales > Evtepia > Evtepia sp. Next base: position 56,974 of record NZ_JBQILM010000004.1, on the reverse strand, counting down.
GGACGTGTCCTCTTGGGCCGCCCAGGCCATGGGCTGGGCTGTGGGCTCCGGTATCATCCAGGGCGACAACAGCGGCAGCCTCAACCCCGGCGGTACCGCCACCCGTGGCGAGGTCGCCCAGATGCTGATGAATTTTGTATCGCTCATCACCCAGTAAGGGAGCCTAAAATTTCCCCCTGATCCAGAAAAATCATTGACAGGGGAAATTTTGGTTATTATAATAGGGGCGAAACAAAGTTGCCTCCTGGCATCGCCCCGTCAGGAGACCAGCACAATGCGGGCACCATAACCACATATCATTCGGATGAGGAAACCGGGAGATCCCGCCCAGGCGGAGCCGAAGGGGCTGCAAAAACTCTCAGGCAAAAGGACCGGTTTCGGACGAAACTCCGGAAAGCGAAGGACGCACCGAAGAGGCAATCCGCACCTGCGGAGAATCTTTCAGGTTAAATTACGGGGGCACGGTATTTGGCATACGCCAAATATGGTGCCTCCGTTTTTGTTATCCCAACCACTTGCATGCTGCAAGGAAAAGGAGTGAATCGTTATGGAACGGAAAACCCCGCTTTATGACATCCACGTGGCCGAGGGCGGCAAGATCGTGCCCTTTGCCGGCTACCTGCTGCCGGTCCAGTACGGCAGTGGGGTCATCAAGGAGCACATGGCTGTGCGGCAGCAGGCCGGGCTCTTCGACGTCTCCCACATGGGGGAAATCCTCTTTACCGGCCCCACGGCCCTAGCCAGCCTGAACCACCTGCTGACCAACGATTACAGCGATATGCCTGTGAATAAGGTCCGCTACGGCGTGATGTGCAACCCCCAGGGGGGCACCATCGACGACCTGGTGGTGTACAAGTTCGGGGAAGAGGCCTACTTGGCCGTGGTCAACGCCTCCAACCGGGAGAAGGATTACGCCCACATGGCCGCCAACGTCTTGGATGGGACCAAGTGTGAGGATATCTCCGACTCCGTGGCCCAGTTGGCCCTCCAAGGCCCCAAGGCCCCGGCAATCCTGAAAAAGCTGCTGCCGGAGGACCAGGTGCCCAAGGGCTATTATACCGCCCTGCCCAACGTGGAGATTCAGGGCATGAAGTGCCTGATTTCCCGCACCGGCTACACCGGTGAGCTGGGCTATGAGATTTACACCTCCAACGAGAATGCCCCCAAGCTGTGGAAGCTCCTGCGGGAGACCGGCGAGGAATTTGGCCTCATCCCCTGCGGCCTGGGGGCCCGGGATACCCTCCGCCTGGAAGCCGCCATGCCCCTGTACGGCCACGAGATGGACGAGACCATCACCCCCTTGGAAGCCGGCCTGGACTTTGGCGTCAAGCTGAACAAGGCGGAGTTCATCGGCAGGGAGGCCTTGGTGTCCGCCGGTGCCCCCCAGCGGGTCCGCATCGGCCTGGAAGTCACCGGCCGGGGCATCGTCCGGGAGCGGCAGGCGGTGTTTGCAGGGGGAGAGAAGATCGGCGTGACCACCTCCGGTACCCACTGCCCCTACCTGGGCAAGGCCGTTGCCATGGCCCTGGTGGACGCCCAGCACACTGCCCCTGGCACGGAAGTGGAGGTAGACGTCCGGGGCCGCAAGGTGGCGGCCAAGATCATCCCCCTGCCCTTCTACACCAGAGGGAAATAAGCCCCACCCCTGGGGTACACTAGTATAAACAAAAAAACATTGGAAGCAATGGAGGAAACCATCATGTCTAACATTCCCGCCGAACTGAAGTACAGCAAGTCCCACGAGTGGATCAAGGAGGAGAACGGGGTCTTTACCATTGGCCTCACCGACTATGCCCAGAGCGCCCTGGGTGACATTGTGTTCATCAACCTGCCGGAGGAGGCGGACAACGTCAAAGCTGGGGAGTCCTTCTCCGACGTGGAGTCCGTAAAAGCCGTCTCTGACGTGTTCTCCCCTGTCACCGGGGCCGTCACAGCCGTCAATGAGGACCTGCTGGACAACCCCGCCCTGGTGAACGAGTCCCCCTATGAAGCTTGGCTGATCCAGGTCAGCGATGTCAGCGACACCGAGGAGCTCTTGGACGCGGAGGGCTACGCGGCTGTGGTGGCCGCAGAGGAGGCGTAAGATGGGCAGCTATATTCCCGCCACAGGGGAAGAACGGCAAGCCATGCTCCAGGCCATCGGCCTGGCCTCCACCGACCAGCTCTTTGATGTGGTCCCCGCCTCTGTCCGGGTCAAGGCCCTGGACCTGCCGGAGGGGCTCAGCGAGTTGGAGGTCAGCCAGGAAATGGCCGGGATGGCCAGCAAGAACCGGGTGTTCCAGCATGTTTTCCGGGGCGCCGGGGCTTACCGCCACTATATCCCCTCCATCGTAAAGACGGTGACAAACAAGGAGGAGTTTCTCACCGCCTACACCCCCTACCAGGCGGAGATCAGCCAGGGGGTGTTGCAGTCCATTTTTGAGTACCAGACCCAGATCTGTGAGCTCACCGGCATGGACGTCTCCAACGCTTCGGTCTACGACGGGGCGGTGGCCGCCGCTGAGGCTGTCTTTATGTGCCAGGAGCGCAAGCGCAGCGGTGTGATTGTCTCCGGTGCCGCAGACCCCCAGACCCTGGCGGTGATCCAGACCTATTGTGAGAGCCGGGAGGTACCGGTGACGGTCCTGCCTGTGGACGGCTGTGCCACCGACCCCGCTGCCCTGAAGGCCGTGCTGGCCCAAGATACCGCCGCCGTCTATGTCCAGAGCCCCAACTACTACGGGGTCTTGGAGGATATGGAGGCCTTGGTGGCCGCTGCCCATGAGGCGGGGGCCAAGGTCATTATGGGGGCGAACCCCATCTCCCTGGGCCTCTTAAAAACCCCCGGGGAGTACGGCGTGGATATCGCCGTAGGCGAGGGCCAACCCTTGGGGATGCCCCTGTCCTTTGGCGGCCCCTATCTGGGCTTTATGGCCTGCAAACAGGCCATGATGCGTAAGCTCCCCGGACGGATCGTCGGGGAGACCACCGACGCGGAGGGTCGCCGCTGCTTCGTGCTGACCCTGCAAGCCCGGGAACAGCACATCCGCCGGGAGAAGGCCTCCTCCAACATCTGCTCCAACGAGGCCTTGTGCGCCATGACCGCCTCGGTGTACCTGGCAGCCATGGGCCCCCGGGGCCTGCGCCAGGTGGCGGAGAGCTGCGCCGCCCATGCCCATTACCTGGCTGGGGAATTGGCCAAGCTGGGCTTTGCCCTGCGCAGTGGAGAGAAGCCCTTCTTCCATGAATTTCTCACCAGCAGCCCTGTGGAGCCGGAGAAGCTCCGCGCCGCCTTGGAGGCCCAGGGCATCCTGGGGGGCCTGCCGGTGGAGGGCGGGGTCCTGTGGTGCTGCACAGAGCTCAACACCAAGGCTGACATGGATAAGCTCATCGCTGTCATTGGGGAGGTGCTGGGAAGATGAAACTGTTGTTTGAACGGAGCCGTTCCGGCCGGGGCAGTACCCTGCTGCCTGCCTGTGATGTCCCGGCGGTGGACTTTGACCAAAGCCTGCTGCGCACTGCCCCCCCGCGGCTGCCGGAGATTTCCGAGATCGACTTGGGCCGCCACTATACCGAGCTGGCCAAGCAGACCCACGGGGTCAACGATGGCTTTTATCCCCTGGGCTCCTGCACCATGAAATACAACCCCCGGGTGAACGAGGAAGCCGCGGCCCTGCCCGGCTTCACCCAGGTCCATCCCCTACAGCCCCAGGAGACGGTCCAGGGGGCCTTGGAGGTGCTCCACAGGGCGGAAACGCTGCTGTGTGAGATCACCGGCATGGATGCCATGAGCTTCCAGCCTGCCGCCGGGGCCCATGGGGAATACACCGGCCTGCTGCTCATCCGCAAATACCACCAGTCCAAGGGCGACACCGCCCGGACGAAGATTATTGTCCCGGACTCCGCCCACGGCACCAACCCCGCCTCCGCCACCATGGCGGGCTTCAAGGTGGTCTCTGTGCCCTCCAATGAGGCGGGCGGGGTGGACTTGGACGCCCTGCGCAAGGCCGTAGGCCCCGACACCGCCGGCCTGATGCTCACCAACCCCAACACCGTAGGCCTCTTTGACACCAATATCCTGGAAATCACCCAGATTGTCCACGATGCCGGGGGCCTGTGCTACTACGACGGGGCTAACCTCAACGCCGTCATGGGCCACGTCCGCCCCGGGGATATGGGCTTTGACTGCGTCCACCTGAACCTCCACAAGACCTTCTCCACCCCCCACGGCGGCGGTGGACCTGGCAGTGGCCCCGTGGGCTGCAAGGCCATGCTGGAACCCTTCCTGCCTGCCCCCAGGGTAAAGGCGGTAGACGGGATGTATTCCTTTGATACCCCCCAGCGGACCATGGGGCAGGTCCGGGGCTTTTATGGCAACTTCCTGGTGGTGGTGAAGGCCCTGGCCTACCTCATCACCCTGGGGAAGGAGGGCATCCCCGAGGCCTCCGCCGGGGCGGTGCTCAACGCCAACTACCTGATGAAAAAGCTGATGGGCCACTATGATATGGCCTACCATACCCTGTGCATGCACGAGTTCGTCATGACCCTCCAAGGCCTGGCCCATGACAGCGGCGTCACCGCCATGGACGTGGCCAAGCGCCTGCTGGATTTTGGCATCCATCCCCCCACCATGTACTTCCCCTTGATTGTCCACGAGGCCCTCATGGTGGAACCCACAGAGACGGAGAGCCCGGAGACCTTGGATCAGGCGGCCCAGGCCTTCCTGGATATCCTGGACGAGGCCAAGGCCGACCCGGAAAGCCTCCACCATGCCCCCCACCACTGCCCCATCGGCCGTCCCGACGAGGTCACGGCTGCCCGGGACCCCATCCTGCGCTACAGCTTTACAGAGTGAGCCGGGGAGATAGGAGGCCCACGCATGCTTCGTAACTTGTATGTGCTCGACAACCGGAACACGGACCCCCGCCACAACCTGGCCTTGGAGGAATACCTCCTGCACCAGGTGAAGCCCGGGCAATGTATCCTCTACCTGTGGCAAAACCAGCGCACCGTGGTCATCGGGCGCAACCAACATGCAGCCAACGAATGCCGCGTCCAGGCACTGGAAGCAGACGGCGGACAGCTTGTCCGCCGTCTGTCTGGTGGTGGGGCGGTGTATCACGACCTGGGGAATTTGAACTTCACCTTCTTAACCGCCCGCCGGGACTACGATGTGGAGAAGCAGACGGAGACCATCCTTCAGGCGGTGCGCGCCCTGGGCATCCCTGCGGAGAAGAACGGGCGCAATGACCTTACAGTCCAGGGGGGGAAGTTTTCCGGCCACGCCTATTACCGTTCTGGGGAGCAGTGTTACCACCACGGGACCCTGATGGTGTCGGTGGACCTGTCCCCCTTGGAGCGCTATTTGAACGTCTCCCCCCTGAAGCTGCAAGCCAAGGGGGTCGCTTCGGTACGGGCCCGGGTGGTAAATTTGCAGGCGTTTCATCCTGGGCTGACCATGGAGGAATTGCGCCAGGCGTTGATTGCGGCCTTTGCCCAGGTTTACGGCCTGCCTGTGCAAGCCCTCACTGAGGATGATTTGGACGGGGAAGCTCTGGCCCAGGGCATCGCCCGCTTTTCCGACCCGGCTTGGACCTACGGGGATACCCGGCCCTTGGAAACCAGCCGGGAGGCCTGTTTCCCCTGGGGCATCCTGCGGCTGGACTATAGCCAGGAGGAGGGCGTTTTGCGCCAGGTGGCCCTGTGGTCCGATGGCTTGGAGACGGAATTTTTGACCCAGGTGCCGGAGGCCTTGCGGGGCTGTCCCCGGCAGTTGGAGGCGGTGCGCCAGAGGCTTCTGGCCCTGCCTGGGGCCGGGGAGGATATGATCGAGAGCATCCTGACATTGCTTATGGAGGAATGACCCATGAAGTTTGATATTGCCATCATCGGCGGCGGCCCTGGGGGCTATACCGCTGCGGAGAAAGCGGTCAAGGCAGGATTCCAGGTGGTCCTGTTTGAGAAAGAGGAGCTGGGAGGGACCTGCCTGAACCGGGGCTGCATGCCCACCAAGGCCCTGCTCCACAGTGCGGAGACCTATGCCTCCCTGGGCCACGCCCAGGCCCTGGGCATCCAGGCCCAGGCTATCACCTATGACTTTGCCGCCATGCACCGGCGCAAGGACGAGGTGGTGGGCGCCCTGCGCCACGGGGTGGAAAAGCTCATGAAAGCCAATCAGATTACCGTGGTCTCCGGCCAGGCCCAGATCGAAAAAGCTGGGGTCATTGGCTGCAATGGGGAGACCTATGAGGTGGAGGATATCATCATCGCCACCGGCTCCCAGGTGGCCTATCCTCCCATACCCGGCATTGACCTGCCTGGCGTCTGGAACAGCCGGGACATCCTAGAGGGGGGCGGGCAAAACTTCGACTCCCTGGTCATCGTCGGCGGCGGCGTGGTGGGGGTGGAGTGCGCCACCCTCTACCGCTGCCTGGGCTGTGAGGTGACGGTACTGGAAGCCGCCGACCACATCCTACCTTTCATGGACAGGGAGATCGCCCAGCGCTTGACCATGATTTTGAAAAAGCAGGGGGTCACAGTGGAGGCCAAGGCCAGCGTCCAGAAGATCGAAGGGACGCCTGGGGCTATGCAGCTTACCTACACCGACAAGAAGGGCGTGGAGCACACGGTAAGCGCCCAAGGGGTTCTGGCTGCCGCCGGACGAAAGGCCAACCTGGACGGCCTGTTCGGGCCGGGCTTTTCCCTGGACTTGGAGCGGGGGGCCATTGTGGGTGATGCAGATGGCCGCACCAGTGTCCCCCATGTCTATGTCATCGGGGACGCCAAGGCCCGGAACATCCAACTGGCCCATGTGGCCAGCGCCCAGGGGGAGAACACTGTGGCGGTGATTGCCGGGAAGCAGCCGCCCCTGGACATGTCCGTGGTGCCCAGCTGTGTCTATACCAACCCGGAGATCGCCTCCGTAGGCCTCACCGAGGAGAGGGCCAAAGCAGATGGGGTTTCCGTCAAAACTGGAAAATATCTCACTGGTGCCAACGGCAAGTGCCTCATCGAGGGCACAGAGAGCGGCTATGTAAAGCTGGTCACAGACAGCGCCAGCGGGAAGCTGCTGGGGGCCCAGCTGGTTTGCCCCCGGGCCACAGATATGGTGGGGGAGTTGACCCTTGCCATCCAGAAGGGCCTTACGGCGGATGAGCTGTCTGCCGTTATCCACCCCCACCCCACCTTCAGCGAAATGCTGTTCGGCGCGGCTGAGGGGTTGCGGCAGCTATGAAGCCGCTGGGAATGGCAGGGGGCCCTGCCCGGGGACAGGCGCCATGGATGGACAGGGAACAGGCGCTTTCCACCGCCTATCCCTTCTGGGGCCAGCTATCCCCGGAGGAAAAGGAGGCCATCCTCCGGGGCTGCGTGGAGATGACGTATGAAAAAGGGGTGGGGGTCCATCGTTCGGATGTGGACTGCAAGGGGGCCCTCCTGCTCCTGTCGGGGACACTGCGGGTCTACATCCTCTCCGAGGAGGGGCGGGAGGTGACGCTGTTTCGCATCCACACCGGGGAGAGCTGTGTGCTCTCCGCCTCCTGCCTGTTGGACACCATCGCCTTTGACTTGCTCATCGACGCGGCGGAGGATGCCCGGACGCTGGTGGTTCCCACCAGCGTCCTGCACCCCATCATGGAGCGCAACCCCTATGTGGGTCTGTACATGTACAAGCAGGCCACGGAGCGCTTTTCCGACGTGATGTGGACCATGCAGCAGATTTTATTCATGGGGGTGGACCGTCGGGTGGCCATCTTCCTCTGGGACGAGATGGCTCGCCAGGGCAAGCAGATCTTGAAGATCACCCACGACGAGCTGGCCCGGAACATCGGCAGCGCCAGGGAGGTGGTCACCAAGGTGATGAAATACTTCGCCGGGGAAGGGATTGTCCGAGTAAAGCGGGGCCAGGTGGAGATTTTGGACCGGGAGAAGCTCCGGGCCCTTTTGTGACCGGCTTACATACACCGCCTGCCTTGGATGGTATACTCAAGGCACTTGAAAACAAGCTGATTTGTTTTCAACTGTTTTGGCTCTCTATGCAAGGCAGTTTCAGAAAAGGCGGTGTTTGATTTGGAGCGGAAATTATCCCCAAGGTGTGCCGCGGTGGACAGCCGGGTCTGTGTATCCTGCGGCACCTGTCTCATGGTCTGCCCCCGGCAGGCCCTCTCCGTTGTCCACGGCTGCTACGCCCAGGTGGACAGCCAGCGCTGTATTGGCTGTAGCAAGTGCGCGAAGGTCTGCCCGGTGGGCTGTATCTCCGTGTTTAGAAGGGAGGCTGCGGGATGAAAAAGCATTGGTATGACTACCTGTGGATTTGGTCGATCCTCTATTTCTCCCTGGGCTTCTTCAACATCCTCTTTGCCTGGCTGGGGATGCTGGACTTCTTCCTGCCCCTGCTCTTCGCCATCTTCGGTGGCAACAAGTTTTTCTGCAACCACATGTGTGGCCGGGGGCAGCTCTACATGAAGTTGGGGACGCGGCTGAAATGGTCCCGGAACCGCCCCACCCCCAGGTGGATGTACAGCACCTGGTTCCGCTACGGCTTCCTGGTGTTTTTCATGGCCATGTTCGGCAATATGGTGTTCCAGACCTACCTGGTGGGGGCCGGTGCGGCCTCGCTGCGGCAGGCGGTCCAGCTGTTTTGGTCCTTCCGCCTCCCCTGGCATTGGGCCTATTCTGCCGGTGGTGTGCCCGACTGGGTGGCCCAGTACAGCTTCGGCTTCTACAGCCTGATGCTCACCTCTCTGCTCATTGGCCTGGTGCTGATGGCCCTGTTCAAGCCCAGGAGCTGGTGTGCGTTCTGCCCTATGGGTACCATGACCCAGGGGATGTGTAAGGCCCGGCTGCATATCAAAGAAAAGCTTTCTTCTCAGGTAGAGGCGGGGAAAACAGAGTGAATGACAAAACAGCGCCGCTTTGGGAGGGCTCCCAAGGCGGCGCTGTTTGTCAGGGATGTATTTACCCCTCCACCGGTTTCCATTTGGAAAAGCAGGTGGAGGGGTGGACAGGGAGGATATGGAGGGTCAGAAATAGCGCAGGATGATACAGATGCTCGAGATGGCCAGCACCATGATGGTGGGGGGGACGGAGGTCCGGCAATAGCGGGCCCAGCTGATGGGGTGGCCTTCCTTGGCGGAGACCGAGGTGCCCACCACGTTGGCAGAGGCCCCAATGGGGGTGGCGCTGCCGCCGATGTCCGTGCCCATAGAGAGGGACCAGGCCAGCACGGACAGGTCCACCCCAGTGGTGACGGCAAGGCTCCGAATCACCGGAATCATGGTGGCGGCGAAGGGGATGTTGTCCACGAAAGCGCTGGCCACGGCGGAGACCCAGATAATGATTAAGACCATGAGGATGGCGTTGCCGCCGCTGATAACACCGATCCATTCGGCGATGAGTTCCAGGATGCCCGTCTCTTCCAGGCCGCCCACCACAATGAACAGGCCGATAAAGAAGAGCAGGGTCTTATAGTCGATGCCTTGCAGGAGCTTCCAGGCGTCCTTCCCGGCGGCAATGAGGGTGAGGGCGGCGATGAACACGCCGATCAGGGCCACAGTGAAGCCGGTCTGGGCGTGGGTAATCAGCAGCACCACCGCCAGGAGGAAAATCCCGCAGCTCAGGGCGAAGTCCCGCCGGTTTGTGATGGCAGTGTGCGGGGCTGGGCAGGTGAGGGCTAGGATTGCCTGCTGGCCGTCGTTTTTCCCCAGCTCCTTATGGAAGCGGAAATAGAAATAAAGGATGGTAACCACCAGGGCGATGGCGGCGATGAGGCCGGTGTTGGTGATGAAGTCCCCGAAGGAGTAGCCCAGGGAGGTGCCGATGATGATATTGGGCGGGTCGCCGCACATGGTGGCGGAGCCCCCCAGGTTGGCGCAGAAGATTTCAGAGAGGATCATAGGCACCGGGTCGAAGCCCAGGAGGTGGGCTAGCTCTACCGTGACGGCGGCCAGGAAGAGGATCACGGTGATGCTGTCAATGAACATGGCCAGCACCGCGGACATGACCATAAACGTCAGGAAAATGGGCACCGTGCGGTATTTTACCGCCTTGGCCAAGGTCATGCACATCCAACGGAAAAAGCCCGCCTTGGCCATGCCCTCCACCATAATCATCATACCGGCGATGAACAGGATGGTGGACCAGTTGATGCCGCTGGCGCTCTCGCTGCCGGGGCCCAGCTCATACCAGAAGGACAGGCTGAGGAATTGGTGCAGGTTTAGGGTTTCCAGGGCGGCGGGCACACTGTGCATGGCAAGACCAAAGACCAAAAGTAGGGTGGCACAACCGCACAGCAGCGTGACGGTGTGCCGCTGGAATTTATCCAGGATGATGAGTAGGAACATGACCAGGAAAATACTGACGGCTAGGGTTTGAGCGAGCAAGGGGCACACCTCCTGAAAAAGACGGCCTGGCCACCGGAGGCGGTCAGGCAGCGAAACAAGGCTTCTGTGGTTCAACTGTCCTTGTATACAAGATACCGTGAAAGGCCTTGTTTGTCAAGTAAATACACCGCCTTTTGTAACTATGGTTTTTCGCATAGATCATTAAGAATTTTGTCATAATGGGGTTTCGTAAGTGCCGAAGAAAAGTAAAAGCAGGGGTCCCTGGAACTTAGACAACCCCTGCCACATGATATGCCCGCCTGTGGGGGCGGTATGTATTTAGCCCTGCCGCCGCTGCAGCTGCAGCCGGTCCGCGATCATGGCGATGAACTCCGAATTTGTGGGTTTTCCTTTTGAGTTACTCACCGTGAACCCAAAGTATTTTTGCAGGGTATCCAGGTCGCCCCGGTCCCAGGCCACCTCAATGGCGTGGCGGATGGCCCGCTCCACCCGGGAGGCGGTGGTGTTGAACTTCTGGGCCACCTCAGGATAAAGCACCTTGGTGACGGCGTTGATGACATCCATGTCCTCCACGGTCATGATGATAGCCTCCCGGAGGTATTGATAGCCCTTGATGTGGGCGGGGACGCCGATCTCGTGGATGATGGCGGTGACGTTGGACTCCAAGGTCTGCCGGTCCGCCGGGACGCCGCTGTCCTCCTCCTCGGAGAGCTGGTGGGCGGCCAGCATCTGCACCCGCTGGGCCACGGAGATGGTCTGGCAGGGCTTCATCATGTAGTAGTCGCCCCCCTTGATGGCCACCTGGTCTGCCATACAGCCCCGGACGAAGTTGGAGAGGGTGAGGGTACTGACAGGCAGGGGCTTCACGGCTTCCAGCACGTCGAAGCCGTCGATGCGGCCCAGGACCAGGTCCAGCACCATGACGTCTGGGGTGAGCTTTTGGGCCAGCTCGATGGCCTCCTGCCCGTCCCCAGTCTGGCCTACCAGTTCCAGGCCGTCGGTGTTGCGGATGACTTCTGCCAGTGTAGAGCGGAACGCCTCATTGGCGTCGGCGATGAGAACCTTCTTCTTACTTTCCATACGTATAGTCTCCCCCCTGGAAGGGTGGCCCCTTCCGTGTGTTATCGTTGGTCACGTGGTCAGTCAGGAAGCGACGTACCTCCCGACGGTTTGGGCACAGGGCAGGGCGTTTTCTGGCCTGTGCGCGTCTGTTCGGGGGTATGTAACTTCCAGAATTTTCCGGTATCCATAATTTACCACATTGGGACAGAAAAGACAAGACAAAAATGGAATAAAATGCCAGAATGCCGAAAAAAGTTTCGACAAAATCAGACAATATTTGGGCAAAACACCGGGGGCCTGCCCAGATGTGCCGGCAGGCCCCCGGTGACAGGGGTGCGTGGGTTTTAGAAGTACCGCAGGATCATACAAATGCTGGCGATGAGGAGCACCACCACAGTGGCGGGGGCGGAGACCTTGCAATAGCGGCCCCAGCCGATGGAGAAGCCCTCCTTGGAGGCCACGGAGGTACCCACCACGTTGGCGGAGGCGCCGATGGGGGTGGCGCTGCCGCCTACGTCGGTACCCATGGAGAGGGACCAGGCCAACACGGACAGGTCCGCACCGGTGGTGGCGGACAGGCTCTTGATCACCGGAACCATGGTGGCGGCGAAGGGGACGTTGTCCACAAAGGCGCTGGCGATGGCGGAGACCCACATGATGATGAGGACGATAGCCACCGCGCTGCCGCCGCTGATGGTGCCGATGAACGCGGCCAGAAGCTCCAGGATGCCCGTCTGTTCCAGGCCGCCTACCACGATGAACAGGCCCACGAAGAAGAGGAGGGTCTTGTAGTCCACCCCTTTCAGGATGTCCAGGGCGTGGCGCCAGGAGGTGAGGAGGGTGAGCAGGGCTACCACGGTGCCGATGAGGGCCACGGTGAGGCCGGTGTAGGCGTGGGTAATCAGCAGAACCACGGCCACCAGGAACACCACCCAGCTCAGGGCGAAGGAACGCTTATCCTGGATGGCAGCCTTGGGGTCCAGGACGGTGCTGGAAGTCAGCTCTTCTGGGTGGACGCTGGTGGCCCGGAGCTGTTTGTGGTACACTAGGTAGAAATAGACGAGGGTAGCGATGAGGGAGACCCCGGCGATGACGCCGATGTTCAGGATGAAATCCCCGAAGGAGTAGCCCAGGGAGGTGCCGATGATGATGTTGGGCGGGTCGCCGCACATGGTGGCGGAGCCCCCCAGGTTGGCGCAAAAGACCTCCGCCAGAATCATGGGGATGGGGTCAAAGCGCAGGAGCTGGGCCAGCTCTACGGTGACGGCGGCTAGGAAGAGGATCACGGTGATGCTGGCGATGAACATGGAAAGCACCGCGGACAAGACCATGAACAGCAGGAACAGGGGGATAACCTGATAGCGGACCGCCTTGGCAAAGGCCATACACATCCAGCGGAAGAAGCCTGCCTTGGCCATACCCTCCACCATGATCATCATCCCGGCGATGAACACGATGGTGGCCCAGTTGACCCCGCTGGAATTGGCCCCGGACATGACGGGCTCATACCAGAATTCCAGGGTAAAGATCTGTTGGATGTTTAAGGTCTTTAAGGCAGCGCCAGCACTGTGCATGCAGACGCCAAAGACCAAGGCTAGAGTTAGGCCAGCACTGACAAGGGTGACGATGTGGCGCTCTATCTTGTCAACGATGATGAGGATGAACATCACCAGGAAAATAGCAACAGCCAGAATTTGTGCAAACATAGGGCACACCTCCAAGAAAAAGATTGCTTGGCCACCAGGAGGGGCGGTCGGGCAGCGTAACGGAGCAGTTGGGCCTGCGATGGCTGACTGCCAGAGTAAAATACAGCGAAAGTGGTCATATGTCAATCCTTTCTATATTTTAATAGGTAATAAATACTTTTGCTCCTGAGGTGTGGGGCTTCTGTTAGTTTGTAATCCTGGGATAGGGGGAGGTGGTGAAGATACACGGGAAGGGGGGCGTCCAAGGCTTCGCTGGGCCCAGGCGGGCTTTTTTCTATAAATTTTACCAAACAGAGTAGTATCCCCCCTTTTCAAATCCCACTTCGTTTGATAAAATAGACACACTTCACGCAATATACGGAACGCTTTTCTTCGGGAGCCCTGGAAAGCGCTTGCCTCCATCAGAGGAGGCGAAGCGGGTTTGAAACAGCATCGTGGGAGACGTTGAGACTGGATTTTAGGAAAATATACGTCTTTTACCACTCCGGCGCCGCTGGGACTGGATGGATTTCGGCAAAATATCAGAAGAAACGCCAGATAGCTACAGGGTTAGACAAGTTACGCTCTTGATTATTTTGCACGAATCAAATACAATTGACCATGAGGTGAAGGGATGAAAAGACACACCGAGGAAGCGAATATCAGCTCTTCTCAAATGACCACAGATAAGCAGGGGGAGCTATGTGCCCGGTGGGAGGCGCTTGCCGAAAAGAGGGTGGCGGAGGGGCACGATGTGCGCCGGTTGCAGTTGTATGACGGACAGCGGCTCTGTGCCACGGTCTATGCGGACTTTACTGCCAAAGAGGTGGCGGTGGAATCGGTTGATGGCCTTGCGGAGGCGGCGTTCGGGCTGGTAGGCCAACCCTCTTGGGGGGCGTTTTCCGCCTTTGTGGAAAAGCGCTGCCTGCCCTGTGCCCAGCCGGACCTGCAGGGATACTTAGCGTCCATTGGCATGGATGATAGCAGCCCCTTGATCGTGCTGCAAAAGGACCCGGAGCGGGTGAACCGGGACCGGCAGTGGATCAAGCTAGAGGTGCTGAAGGTGCCTGCCCTGATGGGTCCGGGTCAAAAAGGCTGAGCTGCCCCTGGGGGCGGTCCTCAAGGGTGCCCAAATAGTGGAAGATCGCCTGGTTGTTGTGGAGGATGCCGGCTTTTTCGCAGCGCCGGTGGAACAGCGTTAGGAGCTCTTGGCTTTTGGGGCTTTTGAGGGAATAGCGCTGGCCGTAGCAGCGGCGGTATTGCTCCTTCAGCCCAGGGAAGAGCCGGTCCAGCTGCTGGTAAAAATACGCCCGGCTGCCTTGGCGCAGGGTCAGGCCCATGCCGAAGCAGACCACCCCCTTGACCCCGGCGGCTTGGCAGAGGTCCAGCAGGCCGTTGATGTTCTCCGCCGTATCGTTGAGGAAGGGCAAAATGGGGCAGAGCCAGACCACAGTGGGGATGCCGGCCTCCCGGAGCCGCTGCAAGGCGGCAAAGCGGGCCTGGGTGGTGCAGACCCCAGGTTCCAGCTTGCGGCATAGGGATTCATCGTAAGTGGTCAGGGTCATCTGGACTACGCACTTGCTCTGGGCGTTGATCCGCTCCAACAGGGGCAGGTCCCGGAGGACCCGGTCAGATTTGGTGATGAGGGTCACGCCGAAGCCGTGGCGGAGGATGCACTCCAAGGCTTGCCGGGTGTGGCCCAAGGTCTCTTCCAGGGGGAGATAGGGGTCTGTCATGGACCCCATGCCCAGCATACAGGGCTTGCGGCGGCGGCGCAGGGCGTCCTCCAACAGGGCAATGGCGTTGGCTTTTACTGCCACGTCCTCAAAGTCATGCCCCATTTGGTAACAGCTGCTGCGGGAGTCACAATAAATGCAGCCGTGTTGACAGCCGCGGTATAGGTTCATGCCATTTTTGGCGGACAGGATGCCTTTTGCTGTGACATAGTGCATGGACGCGCCCTCCTCTCTGCCCACCCCCTGGATTGGGCTATCCCCAGGGGGCTATGGGCGGCTTGGTCTGTTAGATGATAGCACAAAATGCGCAGAACGTCACGGATATGTGAGATTTCCTGGGAAAAAGAGAAATGCAAGCAAAGAGGGCTTCTTTGCTTGCATTTTTTCTATGGTAGGGCCTCAGCTGGTTTGCAAGGTGGCGATGAGGGCCCAGACCTGTGGCGCGTCTTTGGAAAAGACGGTGATGCAGGCCTCGTCCCAGGTGAAGGTAACTTGGCCCTCTGCCGCCAGGGCCTCCAACACGGCCGCCTCTGTCAGGGTGTCCAGGGTGCCGATGGAGCGGGCAAGCTGGTAGACATCCGCCTCGGTGTCCAGGCACCAGTGGATGACCGCGTCGGATGTGGCGGCGTCCACCTCCTGGGCGGCCTCGGCGGCGGGGCGGTAGAAGCCCTCATAGCGCACGGGCAGGCCGTTGCGCAGGCTCAGGTGGCTTTCCTCCTCTGTGTAACCGGCGGCGGCAAAGTCGGGCAGGAGGCCGGAGAAGGCGTTGGGATGTTCCGGCAGGGTAGAGAGGGTATAGTCGTCGCCCTCCGCCATGGGGAAGCGCTGGAAGTTGATGGGGTGGGCCCAGAGCCAGTCCAGCAGGGCGTCTACCTCTGCCTGGCTGTCGTTCCAGGAGGCCTTGATCTGATACCAGCCGCTGTCGTTCTGGAAGGTGACGGTCTGTTCCCGGCCCTCCTGGCCTTTCGTGGTGATGGAGACGCCATCCCGCTGGGTCACGGTGGTTTTGGGCTCCAAGAGGTTCCCCTGCTGGTCTGTTTCCAGGCCGATGCAGTCCTCTGGCTCTGGGACCTCCCAGTACCCGGCTAAGATAGAAAGTTCGCTGTAGTTTTCCCGTTCTCCCCGGCGGGACCAGCTCAGCTGCAGGCAGGCGAGGCTGCCGTCCTCCGCGTAACGGGCCTGGCAGGAGAAGATGGGGTGGCCCTCCATGAGGGGGATCACGGCCTCGTCCTCTAGCTGCTGCCGTTGCCGGGAGAAGTCCCGGGTGTGGGCATAGCGAAAGGTACAAGCGTCCTGGCTGATACTCCCGGCCGTGCCTGTATCACAGGGCGGGGGCGGCGGCAGGGCGTTGCTGTGTTGGTAGGGCAGTGGGCTCTGGCTGCCCCGGCTGGTGGTGGTCTCCGCAGCGTCCTGGCTGGTCCCCTCGCTGCCAGACAGGGCGGCAAGGCCTCCGGCGGCGATGAGGCAGAGACAGGCGGCCGCTGCCCCCCAGCGCAGCCAGAGGGTCCGCTGGGGTTTGACAGGCTGGGCCTCCTGGATGAGGTCGTCGCCGATGTGGGTGAGGCTCCGGAAGAGCCTTTGGGCTCGCTGTTCTTTCATAGAATGATCCCCTCCTTTTCCAAAGCCTGCCGCAGGTTGGTGCGCAGGCGAAACATACGCTGGGCCAGCTTGCCAGAGGACATGTGCTGCTCCTTGGCCAGGTCTTGGAGGGACATGCCGTACCAGTACCGGCGCAGGAACAGGACCCGGTCCTCCTGCTTCAGGGTGCGCAGCCAGGCGTCGATACAGGCGGAGAGCTCCCTGTCCTCCATCTCCCGCTCCATGGTCCTGGGGGAGGGGATGGACTCCTCCAGCTCGCTGAGCAGCTCTGTCATGCCGTTGTAGCGTTTTTTCCTGTGGTTCTTGTTCCAGAGATTGATGGCGTTGTTGCGGACGATCCGCCCCAGCCAAGCGGAGAAATGGGTGGGGCGCTGGGGTGGGATGGCCAGCCAGACTTGGTGGTAGGCATCGTTGACGCATTCCTCCGCATCCTCGGCGGAGAGGATGTTGGTGGCGATGCGGGAGCAGAAAGCGCCGTATTTTCTCTGGGTCTCAGCGATGGCCGCCTCATCCCTCTGGATGTATAGGGCAATGATCTGTGCATCCTCCATCGGAATCCCCCTTCCTTTCAAACCCTCTCTATAAAAAGACAGGAATTACGTGGTAATATTACGGGGAAAATAGAAAAATTTGAAAAAAAGGTGGGATGTACCCCAATGGGAAACCGTCCAGGGAAGCCTATTCGGCATCCCTGGACGGTGCTGCGTCTGAAATATCAATGCTGACCCCGTTCACCTCCACGCCGCCGTCAGCGGGGATGAGGATGTATTTCCGCCCCTGGATGATACGGGTTTCCACCAGGTAGCTGCTTTCCGGGTCCACTGTGACCTTGACCTCTGGGGTGGTGAGCTGGAATTTTTTGCTGTCAATGAGGTTGGCGGGGCTGAGGGCGGCCCCTGCCCCGAACTCCTGGTCGCAGTAGAGCTTGAACTCACCCACCTGGTTCTCCGCCACCCCGCAGTTTTGCAGGACCCGGCTCACCTCGTCCACAGAGATGCCCAAGGGCTCTGGGTCCTTGCTCTCCTTGTGCTGCTGGATGCGCTCCCGCAACTGTTCGTGGACGGCCTGCACCACCTCATAGCTGCAAGCCTCCCCCAGGGCTTCTCCCAGGGCGGACTGGAAAGCCTCCTTCTGGGCCAGGGCGGACATGGGCGCTTCGGTGTGGAACAACCCGTCGATCAGCTCCTGGTGGAGCTCGTCGGGGTTGCGGGAATAGTACAGGGCGTTGTAAAGGTTGGCAGCCCGGTTGTCAAAGGCGGGGAAGAGGAAGCCCAGCTCCGGGGGCGACACCACCTGCCCCGTGGTGCGGTTGTGGAACTCCCGCTCCGCGGCGCAATAGCTTAGCTGGGGCTTGGCGTCCTTCACCAGGCAGATGCAGCAGACGATGTAGGAGAACACCTGGTCCGAGGCATCGGCTTGGAGGCTGTCGTCGTGGCCCCGGTAGGGCACGTCATAGCGGTCGTGGGCCAGGAGGATGAGATAGTTGCTGTCCTCCATGTTCAGGGTCTCGATGACCTTGCGGTAAAACTGCTGCCGCACCTCCGGGTCTTGGAGTTCCGAGTCCCGCAGGGCGGAGAGGAGGCGGTGCTCGTCGCTGTCCATGACCTGTTGGGTGGTGAACACAATGTCCACCAGATTCTTGCCCAGGGCCCCGGAGAGGGCTTTTTTCAAAAAACCCAGGTATTTTTCCGCCTCCTCCTGGGTGGCGATGCCCAGGGACACATCCAGCTCCGAGATGATTTCCCGGCCGCCGTTGACGTAGCAGCCATAGACCCGGCTGATGCCGCTTTTTTCCGGACGGAAGCGGCGGCGCAGTTCACTGATTTCTTTTTGATTCATAGGTACCTCAAGCGTTGGAAAGATTGGCCGTGTTCCGGCCCAGTGGGCACTATTATACGCCGAAATGAAGGGAAGGGCAAGGGGGAATGGGGCCGGTGCCTTAGGTCAACTCATCCCGCATGGCATCGATGATATTCTCCTTCTTCAACTGGCGCACCGCGTACAGCATGGTGATGAACACCACCAGGAACACCGCGCCAATGCTGATGGCCACGCTGGCCCAGGGGAGCTGGAAGCTGAGGTCATCGGCGCCTCCGGCAGTGAAGAACCAGTAGATGACCCAGGAGAGCAGCAGAGAGAGGGGAATGCCCAAGAGCAGGGCCCGCAGGCCATAGAAGAAGCATTCAAAATTCATCATCTTTTGGAAATCCCCCTCTGCCATGCCCACCGAGCGGAGCATGGCCAGCTCCCGCCGCCGGAGCTTGATGTTGGTGGAGATGGTGTTGAACACGTTGGCCACGGCGATGAGGGAGATCATCACGATAAAGACGTAGGCGAACACGTTGGCAATGAACATCATGCTTTGATTGGTCTCGATGGCCTTGTCCAGGTTCAGCAGCAGGTAGTTGCTGCGGATGCCCTGGTCCATCACCAGGGCTTGGAGGGCCTTGGTGGACTGGGCGGGGGTGTCGGAGCAGTAGGTGAGCCCTTTGGCGCTGGCCTGGGCGTCCGGGGGGACCAGCTGGGCCTTTTGGGAGAGGGGAGCCACGGCGGTCATGATGTAGCCCTCTTGGATGATAGGACTGCTGCTCAAGGTACCGGGGCTGTCCGGCAGAAGGAAATTTTGCAGATCCAGGGTCATCGTGGGCCCCTCCGCCCCCTCTGGGGCCGACTGGATGATGGGGGAGAGCGGGAGTGTCAGGGAGGAGACCGTGAACAGGTCGGGAAATTCCTCCGGGGCCAGGATGCGGTTCAGCTGGGGATTCCTCTTGGCGATGGTCAGGAGCTTGCCGCTCTCCCCGGTATAGTCCCCGGCGGACAGGTTGTTTTCCAACAAAAGCTGCTGGAAGCTCTGGTCGTCCAGGAAAAGGAGAAAGAGAATCAGCTGGCCGTCCTGGGCGGCATCTTCGCTGGCCAGGTAGTCCGGGGAAAGGAGCTGGGGGTCCAGGTGGATGGCGCAGGGGACCATTTCCTCATAGCTGGCGCTGGTGATGCCCTGGACGCTTTTGGTGGCGTCCAGGAGGGACAGCAATTCCTGCTGGTCCATATCCTCCGCCACGGTGAGGCTGATGTCGAAGGAGGTGGCTACGTTGGCCATTTCCGAGGCCTGTTTCAAGTCCTGGGCAAAGGCGCTGGTGGAAATGAACAGCACCACGCTGAGGACTAAGGAGAGGATAATGCTGCGGTAACGCTTCTTGTTCCGCTTGAAATTTTTTAGGGCCAGGTCCCCTTCCAAGCCGTAGAGCCGCTGGAACAGGCGGGAGGTGCGCATGGCCGTGGCCTCCACCTTTAACTCTCCGGTCTGGCGGATGCAGTCCATGACTGGGGTGTTGGAGGCTTTCCGGGCGGGGACATAGGCGGAGAGTAGGATGGTGAGCAGGCTCACCAGAGCCGCCAACGCCAGCACCGGGGGAGCGGGGACTAGGGTGAGGTCCACGCCCTCATACATAAAGCTCTCAAAATGCTCCGCCACCAGCAGCAAGACCCCCTCCATGGCCGCCAGCCCCAGGAGGATTCCTAGGGGGATGCCCACTATGCCGATACACAGGCCCTCGAAGAGGACGGAGCTGCGCAGCTGCTTGGCGGTGGCCCCCACGGACATGAGGATACCCAGTTGATGGGTGCGCTCGTTGAGGGAGATGCTGAAGGCGTTGTGGATGAGAAAGACGGAGCCCAGCATGATGATGGCCAGGACCACGCCCCCCACGGCCAGGAGCAGGGAGGTGAAGAGCTTGTCGTTGGACAGGCCCATGAAGCGCAGGACCTCGTCGTTCTGGATGACGTGCTGGCCCTGGGCGGCCCGGTCCAGGTAGCCGTGGAGCCCATAGGGCTGCTGGAGGGTGAGGAACACGGAGCAGTTGTCGGAGAGGGGGGCGTGATCCGCCGTGGTGATGAGGGGATAGCCGGGGGCGCTGCGCAGGTAGCTGGGGGTGCGGCAAAGCCCCACCACGGTGTAGCTGTGGGTTGCCTGGGGCAGGAACTGCTCCTCCTCCTGATAGGCGGTGTAATTGCCAAGGCCCTGGCCGTCCAGGCTGCGGCTGCCAGTGGAGAGGCTGAGGGTATCCCCCACGGACAGATGGAGGGCGCCATCGGTCATGGCGGCAGCGGAGACCACCACTTCCCCACTGTTTTCCGGCAGACGTCCGGCAATGAGCTGGATGGGCAGATCGGCAAAGGCCGTTTGGTCATAACCGCAGAGGATGAGGTAGGGCTTTTTGGGGTTCTGGGGAGCTTCCAGCGGGGCCACCCCCAGATTTTCCAGGACGGCGGTCTGGGAGATCTCTGGGTCCCTGCTGCGCGCCTGGGCGAAGTCGGCAGGGACGTCAAGAAAGGCTGCATGCCAGCCGCCGTACTCCACCGCTGCGCCCTCGGCCATGTAGCGCAGTAGGGAGACGCCGAAGGTACACACCGCCGTAATCATGGCGGCGGAGAGTATCACACCCAGGATGGTGACAAAGGTGCGGCCTGGGCTCTTGCGCAGGCCCTGAAAGGCCACTTTATGAAAGACATTCATCTGGGGAGCACCTGCCTTTCGTCCCGGACCACCCGGCCGTCGGAGACGGTGAGGATGCGGTCCGCCTGGAGAGCGATGTTCTCGTCGTGGGTGACCAGGAGCAGGGTTTGCCGGTAGCGCCGCTGGCTCTCCTTCAACAGGCGAAGGATCTCATGGCTGTTGCGGCTGTCCAGGCTGCCGGTGGGCTCGTCGGCCAGCATCACCGCTGGGGCGTTCATCAGGGCCCGGCCGATGGCCACCCGCTGCTGTTGGCCTCCGGAGAGCTGGTTGGGCAGGTGGGTCCGGCGGTCCTGAAGCCCCAGGAGCTGCAACAGGTCCTCCAGGCGCTCCCGGTTTACCCGGCGGCGGTCCATGAGGATGGGCAGGGTGATGTTCTCCACCACGTTCAGGGTGGGGATGAGGTTGTGGAACTGGTAGATCATCCCCACCTGCCGCCGGCGGAAGATGGCCAGCTTTTCCTTGCTCTGGGCATAGACGTCCTGGCCGTCCAGATACACCTTCCCACTGGTGGGGATATCCACCCCGCCGATGATGTGGAGCAGGGTGGACTTGCCAGAGCCGGAGGAGCCGATGATGGCGGTGAACTCCCCCTTGTTGACGCTGAGGGTCACGTGGTCTACGGCGGTGACTTGGTTCCCCTCCTGACCGTAGACCTTGCACAGGTTTTCCACACGTAAAAATTCCATGATATGAGCCTCCTTCTTTTTTCAGTCTGCCCATATACTAAAGCATTTCCCTGACATCTCCGTGACGTTTCGGTGAGAGAACCGTCACCTTTCAAGGGGTTTGGGGAAACGTATGACAAAAAGCGCGCCGCCCTGGGGGTGGTTTTTGGCGGTGATGGTGGCCCCCTGGCGGGTGAGGATGGTTTTGCTCAGGGCCAGGCCGATGCCGTAGCCGGTGGCCCCGGCGTCCTTGCCCCGGTAGAAGCGTTCAAAGAGGAAGGGGAGATCCTCCGGGGCGATGCCTTCTCCGCTGTCGTGGAGGGTGATGGCGGTATACAGTAAGGTGTCCTCACAGGCGATGTGGAGGGCCCCATGCTCCCCGGCCTTTTCCACGCAGTTTTTCAACACATTCCCCAAGGCCTCCGCCAGCCACGCCTGGTCCCCCAGGATGTGTACCCCTTGGGGCAGGTCCAGGGTCAGGCGGATGTCGTGGAGCTCCAGGGGGATGAGGAAGGGGCGCAGGGCGGTTTGGACCAGTGCCGCCACCTCCACCGGCACCCGCTGAAAGCTGACGATCCCCGCGTCCAGGCGGGAGAGCTTTAAGAGGGCGTTCAGCAGCCAGTCCATTTGGGCAAAGGCCCCCTGGGCATCCCGGAGCAGGGCCCGGCGCTCTGCCTCACTGGGATCGTTTTTCAATAGGGAGAGGATCAGGTTGGCGGAGGTGAGGGGCGTGCGAAGCTGGTGGGCGATATCCGCCAGGGAGTCGGCCAGGTGGGCCTTTTCCCGGCGGAGGGCGTCGTTTTGCTCCCGGATGCGCAGGGTCATTTTGTTGACCTCGTGTTCCAAAATGGAAAGCTCTCCTTCCTCGCTGCTGCCGATGACCAGGTCCTCTGCCCCGTGGAGCACCCGGTCGATTTCCAGGGAGATTTCGGCAATGCGCCGGTAGCGGGCGGCGGTGTAGGCCCAGAAGAGCCCGGCAAAGGCGGCGGCGGTGCCCAGGGCCAGCAGCCCCGCCGCCGGTTGGAGGGCGAAGCCCAGACTCCCGGCCACCAGGGCCAGGGCGGCAGAGAGCAGGGCCAGCTGCCGCAGTTCTCTATTGCGCAGCATGGCGTTCTCCCAGGCGGTAGCCGGTGCCCCGGACGGTGCGGATGATTTTGGGGGAGGCCGGGTCGTCCTCGATTTTCTCCCGCAGGCGCTTGATGTAGACGGTGAGGGTATTGTCGTTGACAAACTCCCCTGCCGCGTCCCAGAGCTCATCCAGCAGCCGGTCCCGGGTGAGGATGGTTTTGGGGTTGTTGATGAACAGCAGGAGCAGGCGGTATTCCAGGGGGGAGAGGAAGAGCTCCCGGCCGTCTTTTTTCACCAGGCCGTTGGCCATATCCACGGCCAGACTTTGGACGGTAAAGACGGCGGGCACCTGTCCCGCTTTCCGCAGGGCCGCGGCGATTCGGGCCAAGAGCTCCCGGGGGCGGAAGGGTTTGGTGATGTAGTCGTCCGCCCCCATGTTCAGCCCTGTTACTACGCTGGCCTCGTCCCCGGAGGCGGTGAGGAAGAGGACGGGGATGTCTTGTGCCTGTTTGACCTGGGTGCAGACGGCAAAGCCGTTGCCGTCGGGGAGGGAGATGTCTACCAGGGCCAAGTCGAAAGGCTCCGCCGCCAACAGCACCCCAGCCTGTTCTTGGGTGGGGGCGTGGTGGACGGAAAACCCCTCGGTTTCCAACAAGCGGGTGAGGTTTTTGGCGATCTCCCGGTCGTCCTCCACCAACAAAACCTGTTTCATATCAGTCCCTTCTTTCCGTGTGTTTGTTATTTGGATTATACCCAGGGGCAGGCTGGAATGCAAGGGCTTTTCTATGTACTGCCGCCGCGGGGATTGTGGCGGCGGCAGTTGGGCTTAGGCTTCCGCCTTCTGGGCGGCGTCCAGCATGTGCTGGGCGAAGATGCCATAGCCCCGGTCGGCGTGGTCGATGAGCACGTGGGTCACGGCCCCCACCAGCTTGCCGTCCTGGAGGATGGGCGAACCGCTCATGCCCTGGACGATGCCGCCGGTCTTTTCCAACAGCCTGGGGTCGGTGACTTGGAGCATCAGGTCACGGGTGTCTGTGGCGCTGTCGTAGACTTTCAAAATCTCCACGGAATATTCCTCCACCGTGTCGCCAACAATATTGGCAAGGATGGTGGCCTCTCCCGTGTGGACGGCTGCGGGCTCAGCCACTGGCAGGGCCTCCCCGGAGAACCCGGCGGGGTTTTTCAGGTGGCCGAATACCCCCTGTTCCGTGTTGGCAAAGAGGGTCCCCAGGTCCTCCTGGGTGGAGAAGCTCCCCCGCAGTTCCCCGGGCTTGCCATCCATACCCTTCACCACGCTGGCCACACTGGCAGGCGTGATGGCCCCGGTTTGCAGCTTCATGAGCACGGCGGTGTCCACGTCGTTGATGCCGTGGCCCAGGGTGCCGAAGAGGCCGCTGTTGGGGTCCACGAAGGTGAGGGTCCCGATGCCGGCCATGGAGTCCCGAATCCAGGCGCCCAGCTTATAGGCCCCGTCGGTGCTGCACTGGACGGCGGTGGTAGTCACTTCCTGGGGCGCTTCGTCCCGGAGGACTTGCAGTTCCAGTTCCTTGCCCTGGGCGTCCTGCAAGATGGCCTGGACGTCCTCAATGGAGCTCACCTGTGCGCCGTCGATGTGCGTGATTACGTCCCCTTCTTGGAGGCCGCAGGCCTTAGCCGGGGAGGCCAAGCCCTCCTGGGTGGTGACGTCGGACAGCCCCACCACCAGCACCCCTTGGGAGAAGAGCTTGATTCCCACTGCCTGGCCCAGCGGGATCACATATTGGGTTTCCCCGGCGGCTTTGGCGCTGGGGGAGAGGGAGAGGGCCGTCATCAAGGCGACCGCCCACACAAGCAGGCAGCGAAAGCCCTGGGCCAGGGCGACCGGTCCCTGGCACTCTTTGGTGTGTTGCAAGAGATCACCCCCGTTTTGGTTTTTCTCTGTCAATTTGCGCGGCAAAACGCGCAGGTCTAGCATGGCCGTTTTTCGCAAAAAAAGAAGCGCCAATCTTACACAGCGCTTCCTTGGAAATTTTTTGAATAGAGAAAGGCCGGGGCCCGAAGGGGGCCCCGGCGCTTGGGTTGTTGGGGAGGTTTAGTCTTCGCGTTTTTTCAAAATGCCCAGGCCCAGGGTGCTCAGGCAGGCCGCAGCGGCAGCCAGCAGGCCCATGGGGGTGTCGCCGGTGTTGGGCACGTCTGCCAGGGGGACTTCCTCTTCCAGGATTTCAATGGTAGAGGGGTCGGGGGCTTTCGCCAGGGGGACCTTCTCCGGGGGGATGGTCACCTTGGGCGGCTGGGTGTTGGGGATGTCTACCAGCGGGGGCTGCTCCTCGGGGATATCCACCAGCGGGGGTTCCTCCTCGGGGATGTCTACCAGAGGCGGCTCCTCTTCGGGGATATCTACCAGAGGCGGTTCTTCCTCGGGAATGTCCACCAGGGGGGGCTCCTCCTCAGGGATGTCTACCACAGGGGGCGGGGTGGGGGTAATGGTGCCGCCGCCACCGCCGGGGGGTGTGGTGGGCGTACCGCCGCCGCCGGGAGGTGTGGTGGGCGTGGTGGGTGTGGTGGGCGTGCTGTTCAGGCTCACGTTGATGTCACGGTGCTTCTCAGTTTCGCCTGAGACGGTGATTTCAATGCCCGGCTGTGTGGTTGTGTAGCTGTAGTCCAGTGTGCCGCCGTACTGCACGCCGGAGGCGGAGCCTTTACCAGCTTCAACAGATTCACCAACGTTCACTTCGACATTGCCACTACCTGCACCTTCGCCTTTGTATTGGCTAGAGCTGTTCCCGCCATAGCTTTTATCAAACTCAATAGTCGTAATGGAACCAGGGCCCCGGAGGAAGTGGCTTAAGCCGTCCTCTTTCCCTCCTTTGCCATAGATATAAACCTTGCCATCCAATATTTCTATTGTGGCGTCCATGTTTGAGGTATCTACATCAATAAGGTCACCAAGGCAAGAGTCGGACTGGATATCACTAATCGAAACATATCTTATGTCACAATTTTTGAAAATTCCGTTGCCATCCAGGGGACTGAATATGTCAAGAAGTTTATCCTTCTCATAAACGCTGGAGTCATAGCAAATAATGGCGTACTTTGCTTGCTTTACGACAAAAGCTCCTGCCCCGTTGAGATCAAAAATCCATGCTTTTTCGTTTTCATCCCAGGGCAACTCTCCACTATCCCATTTCTTCCCGCTATCTTTAGGGTCAAGTTCTGTTTTAGTTGTGAAAGTAAAAATATAAGTCTTTACGGTGGTGACGCCATCTGTCGTGATAGTGGTTTGGATCGTTACTTTATTATCAGTCCGGACAACGCTGTCTATGGTTTCACCAGTTGAGCCAAAATGTGCGCCCTCTTTAGCATTATTTACATCATCGGCTGTGATCCCGGGTACATCAGTGTTGGAGTTATGCAGAGTTCCCTTAATTTCTTCCTCCACAGTTACGGTAGCGTCAGCACTGCCGTTAATGGCGCTGCCATCGGCTAGGGGGATATCTGAGTCGTCAATATCAACTTTTTTGTCATCAACGGTAACGGTAGCCTTTACGCCAGACAAGGTGCCCTTGTAGTTCATGTTCTCCACGGACCATGTGTTGTTCTTGAGATCAATCTTGATTCGGTCTACGAGGCTTTCATAGGTGAGGAACCCTTCGTCTCCTTCGGTTTTCCCCAGCGCTTTATTCAAGGCCTCAACAACGGCTTTCTTTGCGGCCTCGGTCTTGACAGACTGCGCAACAGTATTACGGTTATCTGTCGATTCACCTGTCGTGGTCTTAGTGATAGTGATTTCATAGTAAGTCGCGGTGACGGTGCTATCAACATAGTTGATGGTTACCTCACAACCGTTTTTGAATATCTTGTTATTGTCAAACGTAAAGCCGTTTTTGCCCGCAAAAACTAGATCATAGATGGTCTTGATGTCCATCATCTCGAGATCAACCGAACTCTTTACCGATTCACTCTTTGGAGTATAGTCTATTTTGTAAGTATCATTGCCGACCTTGACCTCAGTGACATTCCCGGTATTTTTGTCTTTGATAACATTGGCATTTATACCATCAAATGTCCCCTTGTCGGCATCAATTTTTTCCAGAATATCCCAAACATTAAGTGAGTCAGAAGTGTCCTGATCGCTGTTTCCAGGAGCATTCATTATAATGCTATCATCGACAGTCTCGGAACCAGCAATGGTTTTATCTCCTTCGTTTTTTGTAACCGTCACCGTCCACTTGGTGGTGGTGGTTTCGATGCTCTCGTCCGTCACTGTAACGGTGACGGTCTTTCCATCCTTGTCGATATAGGTATAGGTGTCAGGTTTGCCATCTACGGGGGTCAAGGTTTCACCCAGGATTGCGTTCAGTTCACTGTTGGTGAGAGGCTTATTTTCTTTGCCAGTGGTCGTCTCAAATTTAATAGAATGGGAGCCATCATCATTTTTGTTGACTGTAGCATTGTTATACTTATCCTTGATCGCGCCCGCGATTGCATCCCAGTCGTAGGAGCCGTTCTCATTTTTGTTCTTGTCAACAATATTGCTGACATCCTCTTTGACATCGTTCGTGTCCGTATCGGAGGGTGTGCTAGGCGGCGCCGTCACCTCACCTTTGATATCGGTCGTAGTGGAGCCGTCTGGGTTTTCGGTGGTGTTCTCGATATCTTCACCTTCAATATCTTCAATGCCGCCAATGGTGGTGTCACTGTCGGTTGTTGTGGTGGTGTCCTCGTCGATGATGGCATCGGTAGCGTTGTTGGCGTCCTCACTGGTGGGGGCGGCAGCCTTGGGGACGTTGCCGTCCGGGATGGTGGTAAGCGTCACGGAGCCGTCACTTGTTACGTCACCGCCATCGTTGACGGAGAGGTTTACGGCCCCTTGGGTCTTGGTCTCGCCATCCGGGGCCGTTTCTGTGCTTGTGGGGGTTACGCTTTTGATCTCCGTAGACGGCGCCGGGGCCGCCTGTTTTTCTACCTCAGCGGGAGGGGCAGGAGGGGCTGGGGTGTCGACGGTGTCTGCGGCGAACGCGTCCACCGTACCAAAGCCAGCGACCACCAGGCCGGTAGCCATAATGGGGGCAACTTTCTTCAAGCTCTTCATTTCATATTCCTTTCTCTGGGGCCAGGTATATTGCCTGGCGGTCAATATTTGCCCGTTGCTACAGTTACAAAAATGTGTACTTTTTTGTAACTGTAATTCGAGAGAAAATATCCCAAGAAAGCGTTGTCACATAGGTATTTTTATGCTATATTTAGTATAAGTTCATATAAAATGGTATGATTTTAATAAAGTACACTTTCTTGTACAAACGTCTCTGCCTTGCATCTTTCTCAGAAATTTGCTATGATACCTCCAATAAAACACCAACAAGGAGGCACAGTACAGTGACCATTCAATATAAGACCCGGGGCGTGTGTTCCCGGCAGATGAACGTGAAGCTGGAAGCGGGCGTGGTGAAGTCCGTGGAGGTGGTGGGCGGCTGCCACGGCAACCTCCAAGGCATTGCCCGCCTGGTGGAGGGGATGCGGGCGGAGGAGGCCATGGAAAAACTCTCTGGCATCCGCTGTGGCAACAAGGCCACCTCCTGCCCCGACCAATTGTCCAAAGCCCTAAAAATCGCCCTGGAAGAAGAGGCGAAACGGGCGTGATACAAAAAGGACCGCTGCTTGTTGTGCAGCGGTCCTTTTCTGCCCCCGCCGGACAGACGGAGTGCTTGAGCCGGTTTCTGTAGGTGGATAGGGATAATTAAGAGAGGATCATAAGGTTTCCTATTCGCTTACAGGAACAGGGCAGGGAAAAGCAGGAAGAGAGAGATCACACCAATCACCAGGTTGCACACACCGGCCAGCTTGCCCCAGAAGGGCTTGCCGCCGTACCAGGCAGGGATGAGGGTGAGGAGCAGGACGTCGATGACCACCAGGTCGATACCCAGGGGCCAGACCAGGCCGTCCTGAAATGCACGCACGGTAAATCCCAGGCACAGGATCAGGCCGCAGAGGAAGAAGTGGGCCATCACCTTCTTGTCGCCGCCTTTTAGGAAAAACGTCCCAACCAGGAGCCAGAACAGGCCGAAAAAGCCAAAGACGGTGCCGAGATACACGCTGTGGTCGCCGCCAACATGGAACAAGTACATGCACACCGAGGTAAAAACTTGGGTGACGCCGCCGAAAAAGATGGCGATGAAACCCAAAGAGCGGGTGATCTTTTCCGGCTCACCGCCCTTTACGCCGATACCAACTTGTTCCAGACCAAAACAGATCACAGTGGCGAACAGGCCAAACAGGCCAATTGCTTCGGGGTTTACTGGGAGCATAAAGTCCTCCTTTGAATAAAAAATAGGTAGAAACCGATCAATTGGCCTTAGCTTAACTGAAAAATCGACAGAAGTCAAGCTATTTTTACTATGATAAGAACAAAAAGGCATTGCAATATAAACCCATCGAAAACCTTGGTTTGATTAGCTTCAAAAGGGCCCCATAGGCGGAAATCCCGCCAGGGCCTGGAAAGGGGGACGCGGGCCCTGGCAACGCTGCCTTGGCCCGCGTGGATTGTTGTACTTTGCAGGTCCGGCACTAGGGCCGCAGCTGCCGCCGCCGGGCCAGGCCCAGGACCCCGTCCTGCCGCCGGGCCAGGTAGGGCAGGCACAGTTCCAGCCCCAGGGCCACGCAGGCTAGGGGGTCCTCCGCCACCATGGTGCGGATGCCGGTGCGCGTTTCCAATAACTGGTCCAGCCCCGGGAGCAGGCTCCCCCCGCCGGTGAGCAGGAGCCCGGAGGCGCTGACATCCGCCGCCAGCTCCGGCGGGGTGCGCTCCAACACCGCCTCCACCCCGGCGCATAGCTGCTCCGCCACAGGGGCAAAGGCGATGGCGGTCTCCTGGGCGCTGAGGGTGATTTGCCGGGGCAAACCCGTCTCCAAACAGCGGCCCTTCACTGCCAGGGTGGGGTTGTCCTCCTCGGGCCCCGCCACCCGGCCGATGGCCTTTTTTACCTCCTCCGCCGTGCGCAGGCCAATGAGCAGCCCATGCTCCTGGCGGATGTGGCGGATGAGGGCCTCATCGAACTGATCCCCCGCCGCGGTGAGGCAGGCGGAGGTGACCACTCCGTCCAGGGCAATGACGGCCACGTCGGTGGTCCCCCCACCGATGTCCACCACCATGCGGCCCTCCGGCTGGGAGATGTCCACCCCCGCCCCCAGGGCGGCGGCCAGGGGTTCCTCCATGAGGTACACCCGCCGGGCCCCGGCTTGGAGGCCCGCGTCCACCACGGCCCGTTCCTCCACCTCAGAGATTCCTGAGGGCACGCAGATCAGCAGCCGGGGCTTGGTCATCCGGCCGGGGATTGCCTGTTTCAAAAAACACTCCAGCATGGCCTGGGCGGTGGTGTAGTCGGAGATAACCCCCTCCCGCAGGGGGCGGATGGCGATGAGCTCCCCGGGGGTCCGGCCCAGGGTGTCCCGGGCGGCGGACCCCGCTTGCAGGACCTTCCCTGTCTGCCGGTCTGCCGCCACCACCGAGGGCTCATGGAGGAGGATGCCCCGCCCCCGCATGACCATCACCACCGAGGAGGTGCCCAGGTCCACGGCGATATCGCGGGCAAAGGGCCCCGCTGCCTGGCTTCGTTTGCGCATAGAACTCGCCCTTTCTTTTGCAGTGTGTAATGGATTCGATAGATCAAAGGAAGTATAGAACAAAAGAAGGGAGGCTTTCCCGCGAAACCTGGGGAAAGCCTCCTAGAGTATGGAAATATTAGGCAGATTCGTGGCCCTTTGCCTGGGTCCGGCACAGGGTGGCCGCCACCACTTGGAAGGCCCCTGCCTCCCGCAGGACCCGTGCCCCCTCGCCCAGGGTGGCCCCGGTGGTGAGAATGTCGTCAATGAGCAGCACCCGCTGTCCGGCCACCCGCTTTGGGTGGGGGACGGAATACACCCCCGCCACATTTTCCAAACGCTGCCGCCGCTCTCGCAAGGAGGACTGGGGAACATTGCTTTTCATTTTCACCAGCAGGGGAACGGCCTGCCGTCCCAGGGTTTTGGCGGCCTCCTGGGCCAACAGCTGGGCCTGGTCATAGCCACGCTTTTGCAGGGTTTCCTGGGAGACCGGCATCCAACTGATGCAGTCGTAGGTCCCAGGTAAGTAGGTTCGGATGGTCTGGGCCAGGATGGGCCCGAAGGTTTTGGCATACTCGGGGTGGTCGGAGAACTTGAACCGCAGCACAGAGTCCCGGAGCTTCCCGGTGTAAGCCCCGGCGCAGGCGCAGCGGGCGTACTGCTTGCCAGGGAAGAGGGCTTGGGCGCCAGAGAACCAAAATTCCGCCCCGGCGCAAGCGGGACAGAGCCCCAGGGTCCCCTTGTCCAGCAGGGCCCCGCACAGGGGGCATTTTTGGGGGAAGAACAGGTTTAAGAGCGCTTGCTTCAGCGCCATGGTATCACATCCCTTCCAGGCCCCGGGCCAGTCGCGCCCGCAGGCCGCTGTAGCGCCGCTGCTGGCGGTCGTTGGCAGCCATCCGGGCCACCACTTGGTCGTCTCCCACCAGGATCAACAGCTCCTTGGCCCGGGTCATGGCGGTGTAGAGGACCCCCCGGGTGAGGAGCATAGGGGCGGCATCCACGGCGGAGAGGATCACCGCCCGGTACTCGCTGCCCTGGGCCTTGTGTACGGTGATGGCGTAGGCGCTCTCCAACTGGTTCATCATGTCTGGGGTGTACTCCGCCCGGTGGCCGTCAAAATCCACGGTGACAATGCCGCTGGCAGGGTCGATGGCCTCGATGCGGCCGATGTCCCCGTTGAAGATACCCATGCCCACGCCCTTGCCGTCCCGTTCCTCCCAGAGGACATCGTAGTTGTTCTTCACCTGCATCACCCGGTCCCCCTCCCGGTAGAGGATGGAGCCAAACTGCTTTTCCCGTTTGTCCGGGGACGGGGGATTCACCGCTGCCTGTAGGGCCTGGTTCAGGGCGGCAGTCCCGGCGATGCCCTTCCGGGTGGGGGAGAGGACTTGAATCTGTTCCGGGGGGATGCCCATGTTTTTGGGAAGGCGCTCCCGGCACAGGGAGACGATGGTGTCCACTGCGTCCTCCGCCCGAACCCGGCGAAGAAAGAAGAAGTCCCCGGCGGGGTCGTTGACCAGTACAGGACAATCGCCCCGGTCTACCGCCCTGGCCCCCCGGATGATGGCAGAGGCGGCGGCCTGGCGGAAGATTTCTGTGAGCCGCAGGGTGGGGAGCCGCTGGGCCCGGAGCAGGTCTGAGAGCAGGTTCCCCGCCCCCACTGAGGGGAGCTGATGGGGGTCCCCCACCAGCACCAGCCGGCAGCCGTTGGGGAGGGCTGCCAAAAGGGCCTGCATCAGCACCAGGTCCACCATGGAGGCCTCGTCCAAAATCACCGCGTCGGTGTCCAGAGGTTCCCGCTCGTTGTGGGCGAAGCTGAGGCCGCCGCTGGCGCTGTCGTAGCGGGTTTCCAACAGGCGGTGGATGGTGCTGGCCTCCGCCCCGCAGGCCTCAGAGAGGCGCTTGGCCGCCCGCCCTGTGGGGGCGGTGAGGGCGGTGCGCAGCCCTAAGTGGTCGAAAAGGGCCAGGATGCCCCGGAGGGAGGTGGTCTTGCCGGTGCCGGGGCCCCCGGTGAGCAGCAGCACCTGTTGCTGGGCAGCGGTGGCCACCGCCTCGATTTGCAGGGGGGCGTAGGTGATGCCCTGCTCCCGCTGGATGCGTGCCAAGAGCTTTTCCAGGTCCCCGGCGGGACAAAGGGACTCTCCGTCCATCTGTAGGAGCTGCCGGGCCACATAGCACTCACAGTGATAGAGCCGGGCCAGGTAGCAGGCGTCCTGCCCGGCGATTTCCTCCCGAACAATCCGCCCCTGTTGGAGAAGTTCATCCAGACTGCCTGTCAAACGCTCCGGGTCCGTCCTCAACAGGTTGCCGGCGGCGGTGAGGAGCTTGCCATAGGGGAGAAAGACGTGGCCGTTGTCTAGGTTGTGGGTGAGGCTGTAGAGCAGCCCTGCTTCCAGCCGCAAGGGGTCCTCTGGCTCGATACCCAGGCCTAGAGCCAGCTTGTCCGCCAGGGGGAAGGGCACCAGTAGGGGTTCCTCGGTGAGCAGGTAGGGGTTGGCACGCAGGGCGCTGAGGGCGAGGTCCCCGTACTGCCGGTACAGGGGCATGGCCAGTTGTAGGGGCAGGCCGTGGGTGGAGAGGAAGTCCAGCAGGCGGCGCATGGAAAGCTGCATACACAGGGAGCGGTGGATGGTCTCCGCCCGCCTGGGGGAGATACCCTTCACCTGGGTGAGCCTTTGGGGCTCGTCCTCAATGACGGTGAGCACGTCGGCGCCGAAGGTATCCACCAGCCGCCGGGCGGTGGCGGTGCCCACCCCCTTGATGGCCCCGGAGGCCAGGTATTCAAACACCGCGTGCTCTCCCTCCGGCAACCGCCGCTCCACGATCTCCGCCCGGAGCTGGGGGCCGTAGGTGCTGTGGTGGGTCCACTGGCCGTGGACCCCCAGCCCTTCCCCGGGGGTCACCCCCGGCATGGCACCCACCACCGTGACCTCATCCCCGTCTGATGTGTCCAAGAGCAGAATGGTATAGCCGTTCTCCTCGTTGCGGTAGATCACGGTGGAGACGGTGCCTTCCATAAAAATCAGTTCACAGGGAGAAGTAGCCATGGTCGTTCTTCCTTTTCAGTATCAAGCTGACCTCCTCTGCTGGGCAGAATAGGAGGGTGCTGTCCCTGCGGCCCAGGGCCTGGACGGTGCCCTGCCCGTCAGGGGTGAGCCCCGCGTCTACCACCAGGATGGTGAAGCGGGAGAATTTTTCCCTGCGCAGCCAGTCCAGATGGCGCAGGGTCTGTTCCAACCCCTCCGCGTCGCCGGTGACGGGGAGCACCGCAAAGACGGGCAAGGTACCCGCGGTGGGGCGGAGCAGGTGGGTGAAGATCCACTGGTTCAAGAACAGCAGCAGAAAGGCCGCCAGGAGGATCCATAAAAGCTCCATTCTGATACACCTCCACTCCAGTCTATGACTGGGGGAGGGCGGGGGTGCTTAGCCCTGGCTGGCTTCCAGGAGTTTTTTCAAATACTGGCCGGTGTAGGATTCGGGGCACTGGGCCACCTCCTCCGGGGTGCCGGTACACACCACGTGGCCGCCGCCAATGCCGCCCTCTGGCCCCAGGTCAATGAGGTGGTCGGCGGATTTGATCACGTCTAGGTTGTGCTCAATGACAATGACGGTGTTGCCCCCCTCCACCAGCCGGTCCAGGACTTCCAGGAGCTTGTGGACGTCGTAGGTGTGCAGGCCGGTGGTGGGTTCGTCTAGGATATAGATGGTCTTGCCGGTGGAGCGCCGGGAGAGCTCCGTAGCCAGCTTCACCCGCTGGGCCTCGCCGCCGGAGAGGGTGGTGGAGGACTGGCCGATTTTGATATACCCCAGCCCCACAGAGGATAGGGTTTCCAGCTTCCGGCGGATTTTGGGGAGGTTGGAGAAGAACTCCAACCCCTCGTCGATGGTCATCTCCAACACGTCGTGGATGTTCTTGCCCTTATAGCGTACTTCCAAGGTCTCCCGGTTGTAGCGCTTGCCCTTGCAGACTTCGCAGGGGACATAGATATCCGGGAGGAAGTGCATCTCGATTTTCAACAGCCCGTCCCCGGAGCAGGATTCGCAGCGTCCGCCCTTCACGTTGAAGGAGAAACGCCCCGGCCCGTAGCCCCGGGCCTTGGCGTCGGGGGTGGAGGAGAAGAGCTCCCGGATGTCCCCGAACAGCCCAGTGTAGGTGGCGGGGTTGGAGCGGGGGGTGCGGCCGATGGGGGACTGGTCGATGGCGATGACCTTGTCTAAAAATTCTTCGCCCTCTAGGCTGTCGTGCTTGCCGGGGCGGGCTTTCATGCGGTTTAGGTCCGCCCCCAGGCGCTTGAACAGGATTTCATTCACCAGGGAGGACTTGCCGGAACCAGAGACCCCGGTGACGCAGGTGAAGGTCCCCAGGGGGAAGGTGACGTCGATGTGGTCCAAGTTGTTCTCCGCCGCCCCACGGACCACCAGGCTGTTCCCGTTCCCCGTCCGGCGCTGGACGGGGATGGGGATTTTTTTTGCCCCGGAGAGGTATTGCCCGGTGATGGACGCCGGCTGGGCCATGATGTCAGAGAGGGAGCCAGAGGCCACCACCTCCCCCCCGTGGACGCCGGCCTTGGGGCCGATGTCCACCAGGTAGTCGGCGGCGCGGATGGTGTCCTCGTCGTGCTCCACCACGATGAGGGTGTTGCCCAGGTCCCGAAGGTGTTTCAAGGTGTCCAGGAGCATGTCGTTGTCCCGCTGGTGCAGGCCGATGGAGGGCTCGTCCAGGACGTACAGCACCCCCATGAGGGAGGAGCCAATCTGGGTGGCCAGGCGGATGCGCTGGCTCTCCCCCCCAGAGAGGGTCCCCGCCTGGCGGCTGAGGGTCAGGTAAGAGAGGCCCACGCTGCGCAGGAAGCCCAGCCGGGCCTTCACTTCCTTCAAAATCTGCTGGGCGATCTGGGCCTGGGTCTCGGTAAGGGCCAGGTGGTCCACAAAGTCCAGGGCGTCGTTCACCGGCTTGTGGCAGAAGCTGTCGATGCTCAGGCCCCCCACGGTGACTGCCAAGGCCTCCTTTTTCAGCCGCCGCCCCTGGCAGGTAGGGCAGGGGCACTCGCTCATGAGCTCCTCCAATTCCTTCCGGGAGGCGTCAGACTGGGTCTCGGCAAAGCGACGCTCTACGTTGTTCAAAATGCCCTCAAAGGCCTGCTGAAAGGTCCCCTTTCCGTCGGCCCGCTGGTAGCTTAGTTTTAGCTTTTCCCCCTTGGTGCCGTTGAGGATGACGTCCTTGGCCTGGTCGGAGAGGTCTTGAAAGGGGGTGTTCAGGTCAAAGCCATACTTCTTTCCCAGGGCTTCAAAATACATCCGGGCGATGGAATCTCCCCGGACATTGTGCCAGCCGTATGCGGCGATGGCCCCCTCAAGGATGGATAGGCTGGGGTTGGGGACCACCAACTGAGGGTCCGCTTTCATCTGGCTGCCCAGGCCGGTGCAGGTGGGGCAGGCGCCGAAGGGGCTGTTGAAGGAGAACATCCGGGGAGCAAGCTCCTCAATGGAGATGCCGCAGTCCTCGCAGGCGTAGTTTTGGGAGAAGGAGAGCTCTCGCTCCTCCCGCACCAGGTCAATGAGGATCAGGCCACCGCTGAGGGAGGCGGCGGCCTCCACGGAGTCGGTGAGGCGGCGGAGGATGTCCGGGCGGATCACCAGCCGGTCCACGATGATTTCAATGTTGTGCTTTTTATTTTTCTCCAGGGGGATTTCCTCGGTGAGCTCGTAGGTGATGCCGTCGGCCCGGCAGCGGACGTAGCCGGATTTCCGGGCACTTTCCAGCACCTTGACGTGCTCCCCCTTCTTCCCTCGGACCACCGGGGCCAGAACCTGGATGCGGGTGTCCTCCGGCAGGGCCATGATCTGGTCGGTGATCTGGTCGATGGACTGCTGGCGGATTTCCTTCCCACACTTGGGGCAGTGGGGGGTGCCGATGCGGGCCCAGAGGAGGCGGAGATAGTCATAAATTTCTGTCACCGTGCCCACAGTGGAACGGGGGCTGCGGCTGGTGGTCTTTTGGTCAATGGAGATGGCGGGGGAGAGGCCGTCAATGTAGTCCACGTCGGGCTTTTCCACCTGGCCCAGGAACATCCGGGCGTAGGAGGATAGGGACTCCACATAGCGGCGCTGCCCCTCGGCGTAGATGGTGTCAAAGGCCAGGGAGGATTTCCCAGAGCCGGACAGGCCGGTGATGACCACCAGCTTGTCCCGGGGGATGGTGACGTCGATGTCTTTCAGGTTGTTTTCCCGTGCGCCTTTGACGAAAATGTGATCTTGCATGGGCGTGGTTCTCCTTCTTGGTGGGGTTTCAATATAGGGGCCAACCTGGGGGTATGGCGTCCAGGGGCTGGAAAATCAGGAAGGCGGCGCAGGCCAGCAGCACCAAGACCTCCCAGAGGATGCCCAGGGGGATCAACAGCTTGATGGCTTCCAGGGCAAAGCGCCGGGCGCCGGTGAAGCTGTCGATGTACGGGCGCTCCAATTTGCCTGCCTGCTTCCATTTTCTCCAAAAGGCCAGCAGGAGGATTAGGACGAAAAGGCT
The DNA here is from genome assembly GCF_056797215.1 of Evtepia sp. Taxonomy (NCBI): domain Bacteria; kingdom Bacillati; phylum Bacillota; class Clostridia; order Eubacteriales; genus Evtepia; species Evtepia sp. Next base: position 20,226 of record NZ_JBQILM010000004.1, on the reverse strand, counting down.
GACCGTCAGCAGGGCTCCGGCCACGATGTTTAAGGCGATACCCAGGAAGGGCAGGACGATGGCCAGGACGGCGGAGCCCAGGAACAGGGTGGCCAGAATGAGGAACAGCAGCGCAAAGAGCATGGGGTTTCCTCCTAGGGTTGGTTTTTCAAGGGCAGCTCGTCTGCCGTGGGCGGCCGGACATGGCGGACCAGATCAGGCCGCACGGCTCCAAAGCGGGCAAAATTCTCCCGTCCTTGGCGTAAGGTGAGGCCCCGGTTTTCGTCACTGGGGGCGTCCTCCCCGGGGTCGAACACGTCGTTCTCCCAAAAGCATACCGGGCAAATGTAGGCAATGGCTTCCTCCCTGGGGACCGGCAGCGTCAGAAAACCGCAGCAGGGGCAGGGGTAGTTCATTCCTCCGCCGCCAACTCTTTCTGGACGTACTTGGGCAGCTTTTCCACCACCAGACGGTAGGACATATCACACATATCCCGCAGCACCTCATCGGGCAGGTCGCCGTCCAGGAAGGCGGCGTTCCAGTGGCGCTTGTCGCTGTAGAAGCCGGGGTGGATTTCCGGGTAAGTCTCCCGGAAGCCCTCCGCCAGCCGGGGGTCACACTTCAGGTTTACCAGGGGATGGCCGCCGTAGTCCTTGTGCTTTTCCTCCGGCTCACAGATGGCGGCGAAGAGCTTGCCCCGCACCATATAGCGGTGCCACTGCCATTCTTCCTTAAAATCCTTTTCCACCCCGGGCTTGGACAGGAGGTGGTCGTTTAACCAGTCATAATGGGTCGTATTCATGAGAATGTCCTCATTTCTTTGGGTTGATGGGCTTGCCGCCTAAAACAGACCACTCCTGCCCTCCGTGGAGGGGGCGGAAGGTCCGGCATTGGAAGTTGATGTTGGCCCGCCGGGCCTGGCTGTGCTGAAGCTTTCGGGGGATTTGGTACAGCTTCCCATCCTTGATGAGCTTTGCCCCCGTCTGCTTGAAGAGGAAGGGCACCCCTGCCTCTATGCACTGTTGGCGGAGGTCCAAAACCCACTCATACCGGCAGGGCCGGGCGTTGGGCCCGGATTCCCCGCCGGCCACCACCTGGGTGATCTCCGGCCCCAGCCAGGGCCGCAGGTTGATGGGCCCCAGCAAGGGCTCGCAGGCAATGGACTTGTGGCGGATGGGGGCGGCCAGGAGGAGGGGCAGGCGGAAATCCGCCCGGGGCTGGTCCTCCGCCGTGGAGCAGATGCCCACGTTTTCATAGCCCGGGCCCCAGTCTGGGGGGAGGTGGTCCAGGAGGCGGTGGATGCGCTTGGTGATGAAGAAAAAGTGTAGGTCTGACCGGGCCTGTATCATGGCCCAGGCCCAGGGCCGCCACTCGTCGGCCTCTTCCAGGAGGAAGTCCGAGGAAAAGCAGGTCCATACCATCTCCCCAGGGGGGACTTTCCAAGAGCCATCCCGCTTTTTTTGCAGGGGGAGGTCATAGGTTTTGGTGCGGTAGACCTGGGCGGCATCCAGCCCCCGGCGGCTGTCCCCCCGGTAGACATAACAGTTGGCGCAGCCGGGGGAGAGCTTTTTGCAGCCATGCCAGGGGTTCCAGTTGGCCACGGCCTCAGCCCTCGACGATTACGTCGGCGGTAGAGGCCCCCACCAGGTCCATCAGGTCGGCGGGGGCGACCTCCACCTGATAGCCGATTTTTCCGGCGGAGACATATAGCGTCTCTTGCGCCAAGCAGCTCTCATGGAACACGGTGGGGAAGGTTTTTTTCATCCCCACCGGGGAGCAGCCGCCGTGGACATAGCCGGTGAGGGGCAGCAGTTCCTTGGAGGGCAGCATGGCCACGGATTTTTCCCCCACCGCCTTGGCGGCCTTTTTCAGGTCCAGGGTGGCGGCTACGGGGATGTCAAAGACATAGTAGTTTCCCGACGCCCCCCGGGCCACCAGGGTTTTGAACACCGCCGCCGGGTCCTGGCCCATGGACTGGGCCACCGTGACCCCGTCCACCGCGCCGTCCTCGTGGGGGTAGCTGTGGGGGGTATAGGGGATTTTCTTCTGTTCCAGCGTGCGCATGACGTTTGTTTTTTCTTCTTTCTTCTTTGCCATGGGATTCAGTCCTTCCAAACGGGGGTCTATGAGTTCTTTGCGGTCTGTGCGGCCTAGGAGATAGTCGGCAGATACATCATAAAAATCAGCTAGGAAAGCTAACATGGTAGAGGAAATATTGATCTTACCATGACGATCTCTACGAATTTCCCCAGCGCTTTACTTCCCCTGCAACGCGATGATCTGATCCCGCAAAATGGCGGCGTACTCGAATTCCAGCCGCTTGCTGGCCTCCTTCATCTCCTTCTCCAGCTTGGCGATGAGCTCGTCCTTCTCCTTGTCGGAGAGCTTCCGCTTGCCCCGCTTCCCCTCGTCCTTGTCCACCTGGCCGATTTCGATGAGCTCCCGGATGGACTTGACGATGGTTTTGGGGACGATGCCGTGGGCCTTGTTGTAGTCGTCCTGGATTTTCCGGCGGCGCTCCGTCTCCCCCATGGCGGCGGCCATGGAGGGGGTCACCTTGTCGGCGTAGAGGATCACCAATCCCTCGGCGTTCCGGGCCGCCCGGCCGATGGTCTGGATTAAGGAGGTCTCCGAGCGGAGGAACCCCTCTTTGTCCGCGTCCAGGATGGCCACCAGGGACACTTCCGGCAAGTCTAACCCCTCCCGCAGGAGGTTGATGCCCACCAGCACGTCGAACTCCCCCAGCCGCAGGTCCCGCAAGAGCTCCATGCGCTGGATGGTGTCCACGTCGTGGTGCATATACCGCACCCGGATGCCCACGTTTTGCAGGTAGGTGGTGAGGTCCTCGGCCATTTTTTTGGTGAGGGTGGTCACCAGCACCCGTTCCCCACGGGCGCTGCGGGTGTTGATCTCGCCCACCAGGTCGTCGATCTGTCCCTCCACTGGGCGCACCTCCACCACCGGGTCCAGCAGGCCTGTGGGGCGGATGACCTGCTCCACCACCTGGCCGCTGCGGCTGCGCTCATACTCGCCGGGGGTGGCGGAGACATAGATCACCTGGTTCAGCCGCTGGGAGAACTCGTCAAAGTTCAGGGGCCGGTTGTCAAAGGCGCAGGGGAGCCGGAACCCGTAGTCCACCAAGGTGGTTTTTCTGGCCCGGTCCCCGGCATACATGGCCCGGACCTGGGGGAGGGTTACGTGGCTCTCGTCGATGAAGAGGAGGAAGTCGTCGGGGAAATAGTCCAGCAGGGTGTTGGGAGGGGAGCCCACAGGGCGGCCCTCAATGACCCGGCTGTAGTTCTCGATGCCGGAGCAATAGCCCAGCTCCTGCATCATCTCAATGTCGTAGGAGACCCGCTGGCTGATGCGCTGGGCCTCAATGAGCTGCTCGTTCTCTTTGAAATGGGCCACCCGCTCCTCCATCTCCTGGTAAATTTCCTGGATGGCCAGGTCCAGCTTGTCCTTGGGGGTGACGTAGTGGGTGGCAGGCCAGATGGGGATGTTTTTCAGCCGCCGCACCGGGGCCCCGGTGACCACGTTAATTTCACTGATCCGGTCGATCTCATCCCCAAAGAACTCCACCCGGATGGCGGTGTCCTTCCAGTAGGCAGGCCAGAGCTCCACCGTGTCCCCCCGGACCCGGAACATGTTCCGGGCAAAGGCCACGTCGTTGCGCTCATAGCGGATGGACACCAAGCGCTGCATCAGCTCTTCCGGCTTCATCACCGCCCCCACCCGGAGGGACACCATCATTTTGGCAAAGTCCTCCGGCTCGCCCAGGCCGTAGATACAGGACACCGAGGCCACCACGATCACGTCCCGGCGCTCCAAGAGGGAGGCGGTGGCCGCCAGGCGCAGGCGGTCGATCTCATCGTTGGTGGAGGAGTCCTTTTCAATAAATGTGTCCGTGTGGGGGATGTAGGCCTCCGGCTGGTAGTAGTCATAGTAGGACACAAAATATTCCACCGCGTTGTTGGGGAAAAACTCCTTGAACTCCTCGCATAGCTGAGCGGCTAAGGTCTTGTTGTGGGCCAGCACCAGGGTGGGGCGCTGGACCTTCTCAATGACCTTGGCCATGGTGAAGGTTTTGCCAGAGCCGGTGACCCCCAATAAGGTCTGTTCGTCCAGCCCCAGCTCCACACCCCGGGCCAGGGCGTCGATGGCCTCCGGCTGGTCGCCGGAGGGGGTGTAGTTGCTGACAACTTGAAATTCAGGCATAGCTGTCTCCTATTTTCCAATGTGAATCAATACGAAGCAAAGCACTTAAAATACCCGTTGTGCCGCAGGGAATAGATTTCCTCGTCGGTGAGGATTACGTGGTCATACAGGTCAATTTCCATGGGCTGCAAATGGGTGCGCAGGAACATGGTGGTGGAGATATCCTCCTGGGAGGGCTCTAATATCCCGCTGGGGTGGTTGTGGGCCAGCACCACCGCAGTGGCGTTCATGGACAGGGCGATGTAGGACAAGCTGCGCACATTGATCCCCGAGGCGTTGGGTATGCCCTCGCTGATCTGCTTCACCCCCAGCAGTTTTAGGTTGCTGTCAAAGCAGCCCACAAAAGCCATCTCGTTGCGGGCTCCGAAGAAGTAGGGGGAGAAGATGTCCCACAGACCCTGGGTGCTGGAACCGTCCACATCCTTCTTGGCCCGGGAGGCCAGGTATTTGGAGGACAGGGCGGTGAACAGCTTGAGCAGCACCACTGTGTTTTCCCCCACCCCTGGGACCCGCTGTAAATCCGCCGGGTCGGCGTCCAGCACCCCGGAGAGGGAGCCGAACTGGGCCAGGAGGGCGTGAGCCAGGGGGTTTACATCCCCCTGAGGACGGGAGAAGAACAGGAGCAGCTCCAAAGTGCGTACATCGGAAAAGCTCTCCAAGCCGCCTTTTAGGAACTCCTGGCGCATCCGATCCCGATGGCCGTTGTGGATACCCATGGTTGTCCCCCCTCCCCATTCTGTCCAAAGAATGATTTTCTATATCATACCGCTTTTTTTGCCCTTCGACAAGAGTTTCCTGACGGACAGAGGGTGAAAAAGGGGAGAAAGCGGGCTGACAAAGGCGGGAAACTGTGTTAAAATAGCCAGACGTGAAAAGGGAGGATGTCCACCATGCGCATGAGAAGAAAGAAAAATTTACAGCCACGGATGGAGCGCTGTTCCCCCTGGCTGATTCAGGACCCCGCTGATTTGCGGGGAAATTGGCGCGGCCTGAAAGCCGGTGCCGTGGAGCTGCGCCTAGAGTTGGGCTGCGGCAAGGGCCGCTTCACCTGTCAGACCGCCGCTGCCCACCCGGAGGTCCTCTTTGTGGCCGTGGAGCGGGTGCCCGACGCCATGGTGATGGCCATGGAACGGGCCAGGGAGTTGGAGCTGAACAACGTGTTTTTCGTGGATGCTGACGCCGCGGATCTGACGAAGTTTTTCGCCCCTGACGAGGTGGATTTGATTTACATCAACTTCTGCGACCCCTGGCCCTCCAACCGCCACGCCAAGCGCCGCCTGACCCACCGGGACTTCTTGCTGCACTACCGGTCTGTGCTCAAGGAGGGGGGAGAGATCCAGTTTAAGACCGACAATGCCCCCCTCTTTGCCTTCTCCCTGATGCAGTTCCCCAAGGCTGGATACCGCTTGGAGCAGGTGACCCGGGACCTTCACGCCCAGGGCATCCAGGGGATCATGACGGATTATGAGGAGAAGTTCCACAACCTGGGTACCAAGATCAACCGCTGCGTGGGGGTGAAAGAGGCCCTGCCCCCGGCGGCACAGGACAGTGGGCACACAGAGGAATAATGCAAAGGCTTCCATTCCAACGCCGCGGAATGGAAGCCTTTGTTTATTTGCTGGCGGAGCGGGGCCCAAAGGGGCCGGGCTCGTTGGGGTCTGTGCTGTAGCGGGGAGCGAAGGGGCCCGGTTCATTGGGGTCTGTGCTGTAACCGGGGCCGTGGCGATAGCTGCCGCCGCCCGCCCCGGCGGTGGGGCCGTCAGGGCCTAGGGATTCCTCTGCCTCTTCGGTGGCGCTGGCTGTGGATTCCGCCTCGTCGTTGCCCTCCTCCTCTTCATCGGAGTCGGCCTCCTGGTTCTCCGCCTGCTGGGTCATGAACTGGAACCAGCGGGAGCCAGGGGCGTGCCAGAAGAGGAAGGGATGGTAGGCCTTGGAGGCGTCCCCCTGCTTGATGCGGGTATAGTAGCGGCTAAAGCGCACACTATCCAGGCCATACAGCACCAGGAACAGGAGTACAATCCACCAGAAGTTCACTGCCAGGGTGAAGAATATCCCGCTGAGGATGCCGCCCAGGCTGGCAGCACCGTTCTTGCTGGAGAGGTGGAAGATGGGGTTCCCCGGGGCGTCCAGGGGTGGGACATGCTCCTCATACCAGGAGATCAGGTTGCCGAACAGAGCCAGGATCGCCTGGTTGCCGCTGTCCTCCTGGGCAAAGAAGTCCTCCCCCAGGTGCTTGGCAAAAAGGGAACCCAGGCTGTCGTCCTCCTCCACATAGGAGCGGATGCCAGCGCCGTAGGTTACATACCAGTCCTTGCTGTTGGCGTCCAGGAGCAGGAGTAGGTCCCGGCTGCCCAGGTTCAGGTGGTCGGCGGTGTTTTGGGCATAGGTCTCAATGTCCATCCCGCTGAGGTGCCAGACGGTCTTGACAGCGATTAGGCTGCCGTAGCTGTTGTCCAACTGTAGGTCATAGCGGGCCAGGGCATCCAGGGTATCCAAGGAGAAGAGGGTCGCCCCGTCGTCAATCCAGCCCAGATAGTAGTTTAGGTTGCTCTCCCCGGCCCGGCGGTTTTCGCTGTGGCTGGGCTCGTCAGAGGGGGCGGCGGGGGCGGAGCGGGTATAGCCCCACACGCAGCACAGGGCCACGATGAGCAGGGTGAGCACCACGGCTACGGGGGTTTTTTTCAAAAAATTCATTTGGCACCTCCCAAAAGAGTCCCCGGCCCAACTTGTACCGGGAGGGTCTTGCGGGGGCTCAACTGCGCAGCTCCAACAGCTTTTGCTTCAGCTCACCCTCGATTTTTGCCAGTTCCACTTCCGCCTCCTGGCGCTTCTGCTTGCCTTCGTTCTGGATGCGCATCACCTCATCCAGGGAGTCCACCAACTGCTGGTTGGTGTGGCGGAGGGTATCTAGGTCCACGATGGCCCGTTCGGCCTCCCGTGCGGTCTCCACTGTGCCGGTTTTGAGGAGGTCAGCGTTCTGCTTGAGCAGGGTGTTGGTCATCTCCGTCACGGCGTTCTGGGCAGCGGTGGCCTGGCGGGCGTGTTCCAGCCCCAGGGCCAGGACCATCTGGCTCTTCCACAGGGGGATGGTATTCACCAGGCTGGACTGGATTTTTTCGATCATCAAGGTGTCGTTGTTTTGCAGCAGCCGGGTCTGGGGGCCCATTTGCAGGGAGATGATCCGGGTGAGCTCCAAGTCGTGGATTTTTTTCTCAAAGCGGTTGCACAGACTCACCAGGTCGTTGTAGGCCTGGGCGTCCTCCTGGCTGCCGGTGGCGGCGGCCTTGTCCCGCAGGGGGGCCACCTGCTCCGCCTGGATTTGTGCCAGGCGCTTTTTCCCCGCCAGGATGTACATCGTCAGCTCCTTCTGGTACTTGGCGTTGAGCTGGAACATCTGGTCCAGGTTGGCCACATCCTTCATCAGGGCGATGCGGTGCAGTTCCAGGTTTTCGGTGATCTTGTCCACGTTGGTCTCCACCTTGGCGTAGCCGGCCTTCATGGCCTCCAACTGGTTTTTCTTGCGGTGGAAGAAGCCGGCAAAGCCCTTCTTCTCCTCGGCGGGCTCGAAGCCTTGGAGCTCCCGCACCAGCTCCGCCAAGGCAGAACCGATCTCCCCCAGGTCCTTGGTGCGGACTTGTTGGAGGGTGTGCTCAGAGAAGGCGGAGACGTTTTTCTGGGCAGCGGCGCCGTATTGCAGGATGACGTTGCTGTCGGTGATGTCAATGGTCTTTGCAAACTCCTCCACCGCCTTGCGCTCTGTTTCGGAGAGCTTGGACTCATCCAGGTCGCTCTCCGGCAGGGGAGCCTCCTGGGCCTGGGCATCCTCTGGGGGCAGAGGTGCCTTGGGGGCTTCGGGGATGGGGGGTTCCTGGGCCTTGGCGGCCTCTTGAGCCGCCGGGGCGGACAGGGGGAAGTCTGGATTCAAGGTCAGTTCAGGGATGAGATCGTCAGCCATAAACGCAGGTCCTTTCTATATCTATCTCTCTGTGGTGTCACGTTCCTCTGATTCTGGTTCTGGGTCGGGCTTCTCTGGGTCAGGGTCATGTTCTTCGGTTGGGGAGGTATCCTCCTCCGGCTCCGGGGTGGACGGCTCTGGCTGGGGGGCTTCCTCTTCCACCATGGGCCCTTCGTTGTTCAAGCCCTCCTGGGCCAGGAGGCTTTCCATTACGGTGATGTCCGAGGCAATGTCCATGGCTTCGTCCCGGAACAGGGCATCCAGCTGCTTGTGGAAGGAGGAGACGATGGTGTCCATCATGGTCTCGATGCGCTCCATGGTACCGCCGATGTTTTCCCCGGCCACCCCTGCCGCCCCCATGCGGTCGTAGGCGTTGAGGATTTTCAGGGTGGTGGGCAGATAGTAGTTCATGAACTTCCAAATCTGGGGGAGCTTCTCCGGGGAGGAGATCACGTGATCCAGGATTTTCGCCGTGGTGGATTCCAGGTCGTTGATCTGCTCGGAGAGTTTGGGGTCGGAGATGGCGTGGTTCAGGCGGCGGATTTCCCCTAAGGCCCGGTCCTTCTCCTGGATGAGGGCGTCGATCTTGGGGTCGCCGGTGGAGACGGGCTCCGCCTCCTTCTCCGCGTCCTCTTCCACCGTGTCTTCCTCGGCCGCAGCCTCCAAATCGGCGTCGGGGTCAGGGAGCTCATAGCGCTGGGTAGGCCAAATGCCCTTGGCCACCAGAAAGACGATGGCGGAGAGGAGAATCACCGTCACATAGTCGGACACCTTATAGAGGGGGTGGACCAGGGTGAAGATCACCCACACCAGGGCAATGGCATAGATGGGGAGGACGGAACGCTTTTTGAATGTGGTCACGGAAGGACCTCCTTACAAAGCACGAAACGGGCTTTTTTTGTGGCTGGGATGGGGGCTTCTGTTAGCTTGTCGAAAAACAGGGCATAATATCCATATTATTTTACCATAGAGAGATTCCATGTCAAGGACTCATTGCCATTGACAGGGAGGAAAAAGACAGATAAAATGGAGAAAAAGCAGTTTGACGCAGAATTTTGGAATGGGCCGCCTGTCCAGGGCGGGCAGGCAGCCCATTCCATATATATGATGCGGCGGGCTGTCCGGGCCGTGGCCGTCGGGGCCGTCCGGGGAGAGAGGGGAGACCGACGGTGTTCCCGGTGCTCCTGGGCGGGGAAAGCTCCCTGCCGCCGCTTGCCGTATCCTATGCGGCGGGAGGAGGGTTTGTGTTTGTCCCCTGGGGCGGCCCGGCGGCTCTGGCCTGTGGAGAAAGGATGGATGCGTTATGATCAAAATCGCCCCTTCGATCCTCTCGGCGGATTTCACCCAACTGGGCCAGGAGGTCCAGCGGGTCCAATCGGCGGATTGGCTGCACGTGGATGTGATGGACGGCATGTTTGTCTCCAACATCAGCATCGGGGTACCGGTGGTGAAGTCCCTGCGCCGGGTGACGGATAAGTTTTTGGATGTCCACCTGATGATTGAGAAGCCAGTGCGCTACATCGACGCCTTTGCCGATGCCGGGGCGGACCTGCTCTCGGTCCACTTGGAAGCGGATATGCCCCCGGGCATCCGGGCGGCCTTGGAGGCTATGGACCGCCGGGGGGTGAAGAAAGGCATCGTCCTGCGGCCCATCACCGCCGCGGAAGCGGTGCTGCCCTACGTGAAGGACGTGGACCTGATCCTGGTGATGACCGTGGAGCCGGGCTTTGGCGGCCAAAAGTTTATGGCGGACCAGCTGCCCAAGATCGCGGCCATCCGGCAGTATATCGACACATACAACCCAGCCTGCCACTTGGAGGTGGACGGCGGGGTGGACCCAGTGACAGCCCCCCAGGTGATCCAAGCGGGGGCGGACGTGCTGGTGGCCGGCAGCGCCGTCTACGGTGCGGCGGACCCGGCAGCAGCCATCCGTACCCTCCGGGGCGCATAACACTGTATCAAGTGCATCAAAGCTGAAAGGAACGAGTTGACCCATGGAGTATTTCCCCCCTGCCCTGGAAAAACTGGTGGAACAGTTCGCCCGCCTGCCGGGCATTGGCAAAAAGACCGCCCAGCGCCTAGCCTTTTTTGTGCTCTCCCTGCCGGAGAGCGAGGTGGAGGCCTTCGCCCATGCCATTTTGGAGGCCAAGGAGAGCATTGCCCTGTGCCCTGTGTGCCAGAACCTGACGGAGGGGGACGGCCCCTGTAGCGTCTGCGCCAGCGAGAAGAGGGATGCCGGCACCGTATGTGTGGTGGCGGACCCCAAGGACGTGATTGCCTTCGAGCGGTCCCGGGAGTACCGGGGGCGCTACCATGTGCTCCATGGGGTGCTCTCCCCCATGAACGGGGTGGGGCCGGATGACCTGTATATCAAGTCCCTCTTGGAGCGGGTGAGCCAGGGGGAGGTCCAGGAGGTGATCATGGCCACCAACCCGGACACCGAGGGGGAGGCCACGGCTATGTACCTCTCCCGGATGCTGAAACCTTTTGGGGTCAAAGTCACCCGCCTGGCCTACGGGGTTCCCGTAGGGGGCCATTTAGAATATGCAGATGATGCCACCCTCATGCGGGCTTTGGAGGGGAGAAGGGAAATGTAAACGATAAAAGCTGCCGTTTCTCAGCAGGGGAGACGGCAGCTTTTTTGTCATTTGTGTTGGGTGGGCAAGCGCTCAGGCGATTTTTTTATGCACCACCGGCGGCAGGGTGGTGTTCTCAAACATCTGCGTGGGTTCCCCCCAGGCGCAGGCGTCGGGACCGATGGTGTAGAATCCGTATTTTTCATAGTAGTTGCAGTGTTCGGAGGCCAGATAGATTTTTTCGTACCCCAGCTCGCCCCCCCGCCGCCGGGCGTGGTCGATGAGGATGGGGCTCAGGTGCTGCCCTCGGAACTTGGGGTCCACGTACAGCGTGGCGATCCACAGGCCCTCTGCCTCGCTGTAGAGGATTTGCTTGATGGCTAAGGTGTACCCTCCCACCACTTTGCCGTGATCCACGGCGATGTAGGCGTCGGGGATGGGCCCGGGCTGGGCCAGTACGAGCCCCATGTGCTTCTTGATCCAGGGCATACAGGCTGGCCAGTGGCGCTCCAAGCTCTCCAGCATGGCCGGAATGAACTCCGGTCTCTCTCGGATGGAATAGATCTTCATCACAGGTCCCCTCCTTTCGGGACGTGACGGGCTTCCATTTCCTGACCGGCTGTGTTTCGATTTCCTTCTATCTGTAGTATATACCTTTTGACGGGGAAATGCAAGGGAAATGCGGAAGAATTTATTATTTTTGACGAGAAATTCCAGCGCAGACCTGGGTGTACAGGGCCTGGGGGGTGTCCACCACTGCCAGGGCCCCGGCGGCCTCCATGCTGTGGACATCCCCATAGCCCCAGCTTACGCCGATGGTGGGGATGCCGTGGGCGGCGGCCCCCAGCACGTCGTAGTCCGTGTCACCGATCATCAGGACATGTCCCGCCCCGGCGGCTTTGTCCAGGAGGTAGGCGATTACGTCGGCCTTGTTCTCCCGGCTGCTGTCCATGGTGGCGCCGCAGATTTCCAGGAAGTAGCCGTCCAAGTGGAAGTGGGAGAGGATTTCCTTGGCTGTGACCTCCGGCTTGGAGGTGGCCACATAGAGGGGGAAGCCCTCCTGTTGGAGCTGCTCCAAGAGCCCTGGGATACCGGGATAGGGGAAGTTTTCAAACTTGCCCACTGTCTGGTAGCGCCCCCGGAACCGGGCGATGGCGTGCTCTAGCTCCCCTTCCGGCACGCCGAAGCGGGCGAAGCTCACCCGGAGGGGTGGGCCTACAAAGGCGCGGAGGGCCTCCCTGGGGGCCTGGATGCCGTAGGCCTCCAAGGCCAGCTGGGCGCAGTTCATGATGCCGGGGCCGGAGTCGGTGAGGGTGCCGTCCAAATCGAAAAAGAGGGCAGGGTGCATGGGGGACACGTCCTTTCAGAAGGTTCTGGGGTCAAAGATGGATGATGGGTTTCACCAGCTCCGGCGGCTTGGCTTTCATGAGGTGGAAGGCAGTCTCCACCTGGTCTAATCCGGTGAAACGGTGGGTGATCAGGGGCAGGGGGTCCACCCGTTGGTATTCCAGCAGCCGCAGCAGCCGTTCCATCCGGGCCCGTCCACCGGGGCATTCGCCCCCCCGGATGGTTTTGTTGCCCATGCCAAAGCCAAAGCGGATGTTGTTTAGGGGCAGGTCGCCGGAGCTGGTGAAGTAGTTCACGTTGCCTACGGTGCCGCCCCAGCGGACCATGGCCACCGCCTGGCTGAGGGCGTCGTCCCCGCCCCCGGCGCAGATACAGCAGTCTGCCCCCTGCTTGTCTGTGAGCTGAAAGACCTGCCGGGGGACATCCCCGTTGTGGTAGTCCACCAGGTCCGTGGCCCCGTAGAATTGCGCCAGCTCCGCGCATTTGGGGCGGCTGCCAACGGCGATGATCCGCCCTGCCCCCCGGAGCCGGGCACCGGCGATGGCCATGAGGCCCACAGGGCCAATGCCCATCACCACCACGCAGTCCCCTGGCTGGACCTCTGCCAGTTCCGCGCCGTAGAGGCCGGTGTTGAGCATATCTGCCGCCATTACCGCCGCCTCCAAGGATACCCCCTGGGGGATGCGGGCGGCGTTGGCGTCGATGTCCCGGATCAGGGTGTATTCCGCCAAAAGCCCGTCCTCGGAGTTGGAGAGCTTTTGGCCGGTGATGAGGCCGTCACAGTGCTGGTGGGCCCCCAGCTGGGCGGGGACGGTGCGCCAGTTTGGGGTTACCGGGGGGACTACCACGATATCCCCCACCTGGAAATCCCGCACCAGCTCCCCTACCTCCACAATCCGCCCTAGGCCTTCGTGGCCCAGGATGCGCTGGGGCTGCAGGCAGTTGATGGCCACATTGTGGACGTCGGAGGTGCAGGGGGAGACCAGGAGGGGTTGGAGTACAGCATCAAAGCCGCTGGCGTGGGGGCGCTCCTTTTCCACCCAGCCGGCTTGGCCGTTTTGGAGATAGGCAAATGCTCTCATAGAGGGGCTCCTTTCCGTTCAGGGGATTTCCGAAAACATTACCAGTCCCGTTCCCGGATGGCGGTCTCGGTGTCGATGTCGATCTGGAACCATTCCAGAATGTATTCCACGGTTTCGGCGATGCTCTCCCGGGCCACGGTCTCCAATTCGCTGTCGTGCTCCTCAAACTCTGCTTCCAGCTCGTTGATGGCCAGGGTCATCTCATCCAGCTTGTCCTGGATCACGTCCAGGTCAGTTTCCCCGGCCTCTAACATACGGATCACAGGGACCATGGTTTCCTCCACCTTTTCCACCAGGAAGTTGGGGTAGTAGCTGTCGCTGACCATGGTGCGCAGCAGGACATAGCTTTCGTCAAATTGTTTCATGAGGGGACACTCCTTTGTGGTTTCATTTTTTATTTTTCAAGATAGGATTACCGCGGCCAGAAGCAGCAGGCAGGGGAGGAGGGCGGTGTACTGGCCCAGCAGAGGGGACAGGCACCCGCTGAGCACTGCCCCCGCCACGAAAGAGAGGATGAGGGCATAGTAGGTGGCGGCCTTTTGCCCTGCGGCCCGGTCTTTCCGGGCCAGGCGCCGCAGGAGGTGTTCCGTCCCTGCCCGTAGGTTTCCGGTACACATGGTGGTGGCGCAGCCGCAGCCGGCAATCACCCGGAAGCTCTCCACCTGCATGGCGCTGGTAAAGGAGATCAGCCCGTTGGCCAGCAGGTCCCAGCGCCCAAGGGGGAGCAGGGCCACCGACGCGACCACGGCGCACTCCAAAAGGAGGATACATTTGCGCCAGTCAAAGGGCGGCTTCCGTTGTTCCAGGGCGGTGCGCAGCAGCTCCGTGGCCAGCACCCCGGCGGCAAAGGCCAGGATGGGGGGGAGGTAGTGCAGGGCTTGTGCCCACTGCCCCTGGGCCAGCCGGGCCCCCATCATCACCAGGTTTCCGGTCTCTGCTGTGGCGAACACCTGGCCCCGGTTCAGATAGGTGTAGCAGTCCAGGCTGCCGCCGGCCAGGGCCAGCAGCAGCCCCAGGGGGAGGGCTTCAAAGCGGGGGGATTCTCTCATGGGTATCCTTTCGTTGCGGTGTCATTCGTGTCAGCTTGCATTATAGCGCGGATGGTTCCTGCCTGCAAGGTATCCCCATGGTTTTTTTGACGAAATTGGGGGCGGGTTGCCTTTTGTGTATTTTATTGCTATAATGTGCTGGTAACGAAGATAGCCTTGCAGCCTGCGTGCCCGTAGGTACGGACGAGGTTTGATTGCTGTCTGGGGCGGCTTTGCCGCCAGGCCGCAATCTCCGTGAACTATGCTTGCATGGTTCGCCCACAAAAGGGAGGGCGCGATGGAAGAACTGATTACCCGTATCAAAATGATTTTTTCCCAACTGGGGGAGCAGGTCCAAGGGGCCATGGCGAATGTGGACACCTCCCAGGCGTTTTTGAATGTGGTCAACGTAGTCCTGCCGGTGGCCTGTGGTATTTTGCGCATTGCGGCGGTGGTGGTGGCCATCCTCATCATCGCCCGCTGCCTGCTGTCCCTGTTCCGGGAAAAGCCCGGCAAGGAGATTTGGGGCTGGCTGGCCATGAACGACGGCACCCGCCTGGACCTGTGCCACTGGGAGAACACCGTGGGACGGGGGCGCTGGGCGGATGTGGACCTGAATTTCCCCACCGTCTCCCGCAGCCACATTGCCCTGCTCCGGGATGCCCAGGGGAATTGGAAGATACAACCCCTCCAGACCAAGAACGGCACCCGCCTCAACGGCAAGCCCTTGCGTCACATTGTCCCCATCCACACCGGGGATATTGTGGAGCTGGGGGGCCTCTTCTTGGAATTTTACGCCATCAGCGAGGAGGAGGAGCGGGAGCAGGCCATGCGCTGGGGGGTGGCGGAGCGGCCCTTGAGCCCCGCCCGGACTCTGGGCTTCCTGACCCTGTTCCAAATCATGATGTGTGTGCAGTGTATGCCCGGCAGGGATGTCACCCAGCTGGCTATGCTGGGGGTGGCCTATGCCCTGCTGTGTGCCGCCATGTGGGGCATGTATGTGCTCTACCGCAGCTTGAAGCGCACGGCCTTTGAGGCGGAGACCATGGCTTTCTTCCTGTGTACCATCTCCTTTTCCATCACAGCGGCCTACGCCCCGGGGAGTTTGACGACCCAGTGCGTGTCCATGATTATCGGCATTGTCCTGTTTATGTTCCTGAGCCTGCTGCTGCGGGACCTGCGCTCCACAGTCTCCCTGCGCTGGCCGGTGGCCATCCTCACCTGCTTGCTGCTGATCTTCAACGTGCTGCTGGGCCCGCGGATTTTCGGGGCAAAGAACTGGATTGACCTGGGCTTCATCAGCTTCCAGCCCTCGGAGTTCGTGAAAATCGCCTTTATCTTCATCGGGGCCGCCACCTTGGACCGGCTGTTCGCCCGGCGGAACCTGCTCTTTACCGTGCTTTTCTGCGGCTTCTGTATGGGCTGCCTGGCCCTGATGAGTGACTTCGGCACCGCCCTGATCTTCTTCGTGGCCCTGCTGGTGATTGCCTTCCTGCGCTCCGGGGACATCGGCTTTTTGGCCCTGATGGGGACTGCCGCCGCCGGGGGCGTGGGCATCATTTTGGAGTTCAAGCCCTACATCGCCCACCGCTTCGCCGCCTGGCGCCATGTGTGGGAATACTATAATGAGGCCGGGGGCTATCAGCAGACCCGCACCATGTCCGCCATCGCCAGCGGCGGCCTCTTCGGCAAGGGCACCGAGGCCAGCTTTTTGAAAAGCGTGGGCGCGGCCAATACCGACCTGGTATTCGGTGTCATCAGCGAGGAATTTGGCCTGCTCTTAGCCCTGTGTACCGTGTTCGTGCTGCTGGTGCTCACGGTGTATGCCGTGCGCTGTGCCTCCACCGCCCGGTCCAGCTACTACGTCATTGCCGCCAATGCGGCCGCGGCCATGCTGGTGTTTCAGGCATCCCTGAACATCCTGGGGGCGGTGGACGTGCTGCCCCTCACAGGGGTGACCTTGCCCTTTGTGTCTATGGGTGGTTCCAGTATGATTTCCTGCTGGGCGCTGCTGGCTTACATCAAGACGGCGGACACCCGCCCCAACGCCAGCTTTACCCTCAAGCTGCCCAAGCGCATCCGGGGTTGGATTCCCACGGATAACGATCAGGAGTACGCCATCGACGACGACTACTATGGGGACGATTACGACGGCTATGGGAACTATGAAGAGGAGTATTACGAGGACGGGGAGTACGACCAGTACGACGGTTACGATGCGTTCGACGCCCCGCCCCCCCGGCGGGAGGGGGACTGGCAGATCGAGGACTCCTTGAACAGCCGCCGGGACCCAGGGGCTTGGGAGGATTTGCTTCCCGGTCCCCTCTGGGGGGACAAGCCCCCGCCAGACCGGCCTTCCCGAGGCCGTAGGGAAAGGAGGCGGCGGCGTTGAAACGACTGAAACGGCGTACAGCCATCACCATCATCTTGGCGGCGGCGTTGGCCGCGGGGGTGCTCTACTTCTGTGTCCAGCTGATCCGCAACGGCAGCGACTGGGTGGGCTTTTTCGGCACTGCCTTTTACGAGTCTGGCGCCATTTATGACAGCAAAGGGACCCAACTTTACAATGGGGAGACCGGGGAGTATGCGGCAGACAGCAATGTCCGCCGGGCTACCCTCCACCTGGTGGGCAACCGCAGCTTTGGCACCTCCCTGCGCACGGTGCTCTCTGGGCGGCTCACAGGCTACAACTTCATCACCGGCACGGCCCTGGGGGGCCATGACGTGACCCTGACCCTGGATGCCTCCCTAAACGCCGCGGCCCTAAACGCCCTGAACGGGCGCAAGGGGGTGGTGGCAATCTACAATTACACCAACGGGGATGTGAAATGCCTGGTGAGCTCCCCCACCTTTGACCCCCTGTACCCACCGGAGGACATCGAGACCAACAAGAACTACGACGGGGTGTATTTGAACCGCTTCTTCTCCGGCACCTACCCTCCCGGTTCGGTCTTTAAGATTGTGACCACGGCGGCGGCCATTGAGAAGCTGCGGAACCTGGAAAGCTTCACCTATAGCTGCACCGGCAGCTTGCAGATTGGGGACGACGTGGTCACGTGCCCCTATGTCCACGGCTCCAACATGGACATCAACCAGAGCTTGGCCTGCTCCTGCAACGGGGCCTACGCCACCCTGGCCCTAGAGCTGGGGGCGGACACCATTGAGGATTACATGAAGCAGGCGGGGCTGTTGGAGTCCCACAATGTCAGCGGCATCAATACCGCTGCGGGGAGCTTTGAAAAGCAGCCGGCGGGGTCCCTCTACCTGGGCTGGTCCGGGGTGGGCCAGGACCGGGACTTAGTGAACCCCTGTAGCATGCTCAGCTTCATGGGGGGCATCGCCAACCGTGGGGTGGCGGTGGTGCCCAACCTGCTGGCCAAGGAGACCATCTCCGGTTCCCCCATCCCGGCGGCCCTGCCAGGGGGGAAGGAGAGCTATGACATCTATAGCGCTGAGACCTGCCAGCGGCTGAAAGAGATGATGCGCAACAACGTAACCACCCAGTATGGCCAGTCCAAGTTTGGGGACCTGGCTGTGTGTGCCAAGTCTGGCACTGCCGAGGTGGGCAACGGCAACCAGCCACACGCCTGGTTCGCCGGTTTTATCGACGACCCCGCCCATCCCCTGGCCTTTGTGGTTATGGTAGAGAATGGCGGGTCTGGGGCTGATGTGGCGGGGAACATTGCCGCCAAGCTGCTGCCCCTGGCCGTAGCAGAATAAGGAAACAATCGTACACCGCCGGGCCCTTCCACGGAGAGGGGCCCGGCGCTTTTGCTTATTTCTTGTTGATAAAGTAGAGCCCCACCATACAGATGGCGATCCCAGCCAGTTTGTTGGGGGTGATCTGCTCCTTGTAGAGCAGGAGGCCCACAAAGATCAGGACCACTGCCAGGAAGGCGCTGGCCACCAGGTTGGCGGTGCTCACCGGCCACCCGGCCTTGTAGGCATAGATGAAGCCCACCTCCAACCCCACCAGGGCCAGGCCGAACACAAAGGGGGCCCAGTTTAGGTGGCTGTACTCCCGGAGGAGATGGCCACTCCGGTTGGTGGCGAAGAAGAGGATCACAGAGGACAGCGCCGCCACGGTGTAAGTGACCGTCAGGGAGGCCAAGGGGTTGATGTCCGCTGGGGTGGATTTGGCGCAGATTTGATACAGGGTGTTGGCGGCCACCGCAAGGACGATGGGCCAAATGTAAGACAGCATGGAAATCCCTCCTAAAATAAAGATAAGAGCCAGGCGAAATGCCTGGCTCTTCGGTAGGTACCCACCATGGATTTTATGGTGTATTTACTATATCGAATGGAGAGAAAAAAGTCAAGAGGGGAGAGGACTTTACCCCAATGACCCAAACGGGTGCTTATTGTCTGCCGTTTCCCCCTGTTTCAAAGTCCTTATAGAGCATACTGGGCTGAACCCCCTGGTTGTTCTGATACTTGCCGCTGGCATACTTGTCATAGTCCCCCTGGATGGTGTGGTAGTAGATCTGGCAGATCTCCACGTCGGGGTAGATGACAATGGGGTGGATACAGAACATCTCCAAGGTCCAGTACCCGGCAAAGCCCACATCCCCAAAACCGGCGGTGATGTGGATGAACAGGCCCAGCCGCCCCACAGAGGAGCGCCCCTCTAACATGGGCACGAAGCCGTCGGTCTTAGTGTATTCCAAGGTGCGGCCCAGATAGAGCTTGTTGGGCTCTAGCAATAGGCCGCCCTCTGGGATGGTCAGATGGCGCACAGGGTTGTTGGCCTTCATGTCCAAAACCTCACTGTCGTAGACCAGCAGCTCGTCCGCCAGGCGCAGGTTGTAGCTGTTGGGGTTGAGCTGGGAGGCCCGGTAGGGCTCAATGATGATGGATTTCCCCAGGTTCTTTTTGATCTCTTGTCCGGATAGCAGCATGGTTGGCCTCCCTTTTGCCCCAGGGCATAGGCACCCCGGGAAAATAATATTGTATTTTATGTTACTGTAGCATAGGGGGGAGGGCTTGTCAAGTTGAGGCAAAACCAGGAGGTTAGCGGAGGGCAACGAATTGGAATGGCCCCACAAAAGGGCAGAATGGGGTTTTTCGTGCGAGATAGACGAAAAGCAGGAAACAGCGTGGGAAGTCAATAGAGATTATCCATAAAAAAGTCGAAAAATCGGATTGACAAAGAATTGCAGAGTGTTATAATGTCGGTGGAACAAAACCGTATCTCGCTAAGAAGGGAAGGACATGATATCCATGCAATCCACGAACCTTGCAACGGAAGTCCGGAAGCTTCTTCCGGGCGGGGACTGCACCGGACGCGGTGGCTGCGGCTTCGCAACTTGCGACGCCTGCGCACAGGCCATTGCAGCGGGTGGTCCCGTAAACCTCTGTCCGGCCTGCGATGAGGAGGCCGTGGCCGCCATCGCCCAGCTCACCGGCGGGGAATTGCTCCCCCCGCGCCAGGAGATGGCGTTCATCAAGTGCTCCGGCAGTGCCGCCGGAAAATCCCGCCTGAAGGTCTTTGCCAGCTGCGACGAAGCTGTGAAGAGCGGCTTCGCCCCCGGTGAATGTACCTATGGCTGCGTGGGGGCCGGCTCCTGCGCCGCCGCCTGCACCTTCGACGCCCTCCATGTGCTCAACGGTGTGGCCACGGTGGACAAAGAGAAGTGCAACGGCTGCGGCGCCTGCGCCAACGCCTGCGTGCAAAAGCTCATCCACATGGTCCCGGAGGACGCCTCCAACTTCGTCCCCTGCTCCAACCAGGACGAGGAGGAAGTTGCCCTGCGCATGTGCGGCTATAGCTGTATCGGCTGCGGCGACTGCGCCGAGGCCTGCCCCGAGGAGGCCATTACTGTGGTCGATAACCGGGCGGTGATCGACTATGAGAAGTGTGTGGGCTGTGCCGCCTGCACCGTGGCCTGCCGCAAGAAGATTATTGTGGATACCTACCACGATCTCACCAAGCTCAAGCCCACCACCGCCTTTGTGCGCTGCCGGGGCGGCTGGCACAACCATGAGGTCTACGCTGCCGCCGGGGCCACCAACTGCCGGGAGGCCAGCAAGCTGGACCTGGA